>JAPUKT010000269.1 GCA_027295555.1 Deltaproteobacteria bacterium | reverse complement strand
ATTGGACAAGAAGAAGTCTGCCAACGGCGGAAGCATGCTGCCGTCTCCGGCCACCGGTTGGCTCTTCTCTTGAATCATCCGCGCCTTGAGCTCCGGGTCGCGCATGGCCTGGACCCGCTCGGCAAGCGGCAAATGACTGATGGCCTTGTAGCTAGGAAAACCCATGAAGGGATGGAACGTCGCTTGTAGGCCGAGCATCACCCCGATTCCGCGCGAAGCGACTTGGCATCGGACGTCGTAGCCTTTTTCGGCGCACTTGGTCGCGCGGTTCAGGATCCACTTCCACTGCTCTGGGCTGTGATCCCGTTGCATGGTCGAAACGCTCATGGGCCGTCCGCCAGCAGCACCGAGCATCTGCTCGAGCACGGCCCACTCGGCCTCGAAAAGGTCGTCGCCATGAAGAATGTTGAAGTCGTTCACCGCTTGCAGGACGCCGTGGTTCAAGCCGACGAAGGCTTCCGCGATACCCGCCAATTCGTCACCGCCCGCCTCGGAGGAAGGGGTCCAATCGCCGACGGCGGTGCGATGATTGTCGCTTCGGCCCGTGCTGAAGCCGACGGCACCCGCTTCCAGCGCGATGCGGAGCAATCGACGCATCTCCGCGATATCCTCGCCAGTCGCAGCTTGGTCATACACGCCGCGCTCGCCCATGACGTAAACGCGAAGCGCGTCGTGGGGCACGTGCGCGAGGAAATTGATCGTGTGAGGCATCCGATCGAGAGCATCCATGTACTCTGGAAAGCTCTCCCACCCCCAGGTGATCCCCTCCGAAAGAGCCGTGCCGGGGATGTCTTCGACCCCTTCCATGAGCTCGATGAGCTTTGCATGATCGTTCGGACGCACGGGTGCGAAGCCGACGCCGCAGTTGCCCATGGCACACGTGGTCACCCCATGGATGGACGATGGCGCTAGCTCTTCATCCCAGCTGATCTGCCCGTCGTAGTGGGTATGGATATCGACGAACCCGGGCGCGACGACTGCCCCATTCGCGTCGATGGTTTCGGCGGCGCTCTCGTCGCACGCGCCGACCGCTACGATCTTCCCATCCTTGATACCGACGTCGCCCGCGTATCGGTCTCTTCCCGTTCCGTCCACGAGAGTACCGCCAACGATCTTGAGGTCGTACATGGGGCCCGCCTTTCTGCGCTCAGAAGAGCGGCGAACTATAACGCACGATCAGCGAGATTGCAGCCGCGAGGAGCTCGACGGACGCAGGCCAAAGACCGGGTAGAACACGCCGGCCGCAACGAGAATCCCGAGCGCGTTGTAGACGAACGCGAAGAAGAGATTCTCCCGGGAGGCCTAGTAGCCGGCCCCACGCTGATATCGCTTCCAGGCTGCGCATGGCGTTTCGTATCGCTTCTCGATGTACTGCAAGCCCCAGGCGATCTGTGGCCACGGATTGCGACGGTAATCGACCGCGTACGTCTCGCCCCATTTAACCATCTTCTTGCATGGATAGGCCTGTGGAATGCCGCACGCGCCGGTGCGCTTGTTCACCGCTCTATGATTCCAGTGGCTCTCCTTCCGCCAGAGGTTATCGAGACACTGTAGTTGACCTGAGCCGTTCCACTCGGGGTAGTTCTTGCGGATCAGGTAGCGAGCTAGCTCTTTGTTCTCCTCGGGCGTGTTGTTCCCGGCGTCGCGTGGGCTACGAGCCCGGCTTTCGTTCACCGCGCCGGTTGAGTCGTGGTTTTTCGGCCCGTTGCGATCGCAGGCCGTCGCAGTGGTAAGCATGACCATGAGTACCGCTGATGCTAGATATGTAAGTCTTCGACTAACCATTTGTTTGGATCGGAGAAACGGTTGCGAGTGAGCGCGGCAATTGCGCGAGACGGGCTGCCGAGGTCGATCCACTCCGCCAAGGCCATTGCGATTCCGTAGCTCTGCATCACGCCTCGCCCTGTAAACGAGTGCGCCTCGAAGAGGTTGGTGAACCCGTCGATCGGTCCTGCAATTCCGCTGCGGTCCGGCGTGACCGCATAGAGCCCGGACCAACCGCGCATGTGCTTGCACCGTTCGAATATGGATGAGCATTGGGCTAGTCGAGGCCAAATTTGTTCCATGAAGAACGCCTCGCCATCGTAGTTGAAGTCGAAGCCAGGCGCCTCTTCTGGAATCGAATAGCCGGCCAGTATGTCGTTGCCCTCCGGATGGAAGTAGAGATTACTCGGGTCCACGACCATCCCGAGCGAGAGCAGCTCTCGAACGCGTTGGGTGTCCTCGTGTTGGACGCTGACCATGCAGATCTGCCGTCGCGTCGGCTCCGTGACGTCGCTAACCCCGATCTTGGCCGAAAACACCGGCGACCAAGCGCCCAAGCAGTTCACGACGACGTCGCACTCGATGCGTTCCTGCGCTTTGGTCCGATCTGGCGGCACCACGTGAGTCGTGAGGATGTCTCGGATCGTTCCCTCCTGGTCCGTCGGATCGCGACCTGCGATTTCCGTCACTTCTACCCAACTCACACGGCGCTTCGAGCCAGGCTGGCGCGCGGTGCTGACGCCGGTCACGTAGTGACGGTTCAGGAATCGAGCGCCGAGCGATTCGGCTTCGCGCCGGTACCATTGACGAACCGCGTTGGGGTTCACGAGTCCGTCGCGGGGCGAAAACGTCGCGCCCACGAGGCGGGCCGGATCGGGGTCGAGAGCCGGGAAGCGTTCGACGACGTCGGAAGGGCTCAAGACTTCGACGCCCAGGCCAAAGTCGTTCTGGAGCTCGCGCTTTTTCTTAGCCAGCTCGAAAAGAGCGGAATCGCCGTGGAGCCAGAGATACCCTCGCTCACGAAAGGAGAATGAATCGGCGTGCTCACGAAAGAACTCGAGCGTTGCAGCGCATGTCTCCACGTTGACGGGCTGCCACCACGTGGCGCGAGCTCCTCCTGCGTTGAGCTCAGACGAAGCGTAAAGCCCCGTCAAATCGAGGTCGACGACCACGACGTTGGACACGCCGCGCGCCGTGAGCGCCCAAGCGACAGCCGAGCCGATGATCCCCCCTCCAGCGATGAGAACGTTCGTCTTCATCACGGGGGCACGGTCATTCGAGCCTACTGAGCTCGTTCATCTTGGAGGCCAGCTTCATGTCGGACTCGGTGAGCCCGCCAGCATCGTGCGTGGTGAGCTCGACCTCGACGGTCGCCCATACGTTCCGCCATTCGGGGTGGTGATTCATCCCCTCGGCCACGAGGGCGACACTTGTCATCCAACCGAACGCCTCGACGAAGTTCTTGAAGCGAAACTTGCGCAGGATGCGATCTTCACCGAGCTCCCAGCCTGGGAGGGTTTTCATGTGCTCAGCGATCTCAGCTTCCGTCAGCTTCTGCATTCTCAACCCCCTGCGAACCAAATGAGTCTAGCCAGAACGGCGGATAGATGGAAGCGGTGGACTCGGCCGCCCGGAATGACGCGGATTTGGGAGCGGCCCCGCTGGTCTGACTGCCTACTTCTTCTTCGCGGCTTCGCGCTCGGCTACCTCGGCCTGAACCTTCTCGAGGATGTTGCGCGGGGCCGGCGCGTAGTTGCTGAACTCCATCGAGAACTGGCCTCGACCCGAAGTCGCAGAGCGAAGATCGCCGATATAACCGAACATTTCGCTCAGGGGGACCTCGGCCTTGACGCGGACGTTGGCGTGCCCCTTCTCCTGTGCGTTGACCATGCCGCGTCGACGGTTGAGATCGCCGATGACGTCGCCCACGCTGGCTTCGGGAACGAAGACGTCGACCTTCATGATCGGCTCAAGAAGCTGCGGGCCCGCCTTCGACATGCTCTGTCGGAAAGCCGCCTTCGCCGCGATCTCGAATGCCATTTGCGATGAGTCGACCGGGTGGAACGCGCCGTCGTTCAAGACGACCTTGAAGTCGAGCATAGGGAAACCGCAGAGCGGCCCTGTCTCCTTCATGAGCTTGAAGCCCTTCTCGACGGCCGGAATGAACTCCTTGGGAATCTTTCCGCCGATGATCTTCGACTCGAACACGAAACCTTCGCCGGGCTCGGTGGGCTCGATGCGATAGGCGATCTTGGCGAACTGACCCGAACCGCCGGTCTGCTTCTTGTGCGTGTAGTTATCATCGATCGCCTGGGTCACGGTCTCGCGATAGGCGACCTGTGGCGCGCCGACCTCGACCTCGACGCCATGACTTCGGCGAAGGATGTCGACCTTGATGTCGAGATGGAGCTCGCCCATCCCCTTGAGAATGGTTTCGCCGGACTCTTGGTCGACCTCTACGTGGAAGGACGGGTCCTCCGCGATCATCTTGCCGAGCGCAGTGCTGAGCTTCTCGCTGCTGGCCTTGTCCTTGGTAGCGACCGCAATCGAAATGACTGGATCCGGAAACACCATCGGCTCGAGCGTCGCGGGCGCCTTGGTGTCCGCCAGCGTGTGGCCCGTGCGAACGCCCTTCAGGCCGACCATCGCGACGATGTCGCCAGCCTGGGCCGAGTCCACGATGGTCCGGTCGTTGGCGTGCATCTCCACCATCCGACCGATGCGCTCGGTCTTGCCGGTGGCGGTGTTGATCAGAGTGTCGCCCTTGTTGATCGTGCCCGAGTAGATGCGCGTGAAGGTGAGCGCACCGAATCGGTCCTCCATGATCTTGAACGCTAGCGCGCGAACCGGCTTGCTCGCATCGACCACGACGAACTCGCCAGTCTCGTGGCCCTCGAGGTCGACCTCCGGCTGCGGCGGAACCTCGGTGGGATCCGGCAGGTACGCGACGACGCCGTCGAGCACCTGCTGCACGCCCTTGTTTTTGAAGGCCGAGCCACAGAAGGTTGGGAAGAACACGAGATCCCGTGTGCCCTTGCGAATGCAGGCCTTGATCGTATCGATGTCAGGCTCGTTGCCTTCGAGGTACTGCTCCATCGCGTCGTCGTCTTGTTCGACCGCGGTTTCGATGAGCTCGAAGCGATATTTCTCGACCAGCTCCTTCATGTCCTCGGGAACCTCTTGGACCTCGAAGTTTTCAGGCTGGCCCGAATCGTCCCACACGTGCGCTTTTCGGGTGAGCAGATCGACGACACCCACGAAGTCGGCCTCGGTGCCGATCGGCAGCACCATCACGAGCGGTTTCGCGTCCAACGCGGACTCGATCTGGTCGACGACTCTGTAAAAGTCGGCGCCGAGGCGGTCGAGCTTGTTGACGAAAATCAGGCGGGCGACTTTGGAGTCGTTGGCGTAGCGCCAGTTGGTCTCGGACTGTGGTTCCACACCGCCCGAGCCACAGAACACACCCACCCCTCCGTCGAGCACCTTGAGCGAACGATAGACCTCGATGGTGAAATCGACGTGTCCCGGCGTGTCGATGATGTTCAACTGATGACCATCCCAGAAGCACGTCGTCGCCGCGGACTGAATCGTGATGCCGCGCTCCTGTTCCTGCTCCATGAAGTCGGTGGTGGCCGCACCGTCGTGCACCTCGCCGATTTTGTGGATCTTGCCGGTGAGCTTGAGGATGCGCTCGGTGGTCGTGGTCTTGCCGGCATCCACGTGCGCGAAAATGCCAATGTTTCGATATTTACTAAGGTCTTTCATCGTCTTGCTCGTGCGTTTGCCCGATTTGCCACCCGCCCGCTA
>JAPUKT010000268.1 GCA_027295555.1 Deltaproteobacteria bacterium | reverse complement strand
GTCGGTCGAAACGACCGGGACGTAAGATCGCTGCGTCGAGAACGTCTGGGCGGTTGGTCGCGGCGATGATGATGACGCCCTCATTCGATTCGAACCCGTCCATCTCGACCAAAAGCTGGTTCAGCGTCTGCTCACGCTCGTCGTGTCCACCGCCGAGGCCCGAGCCACGATGACGACCGACGGCGTCGATCTCGTCGATGAAGATGATGCAGGGCGCCTGCTTCTTGCCCTGCTCGAACAGGTCGCGAACGCGCGATGCGCCGACGCCGACGAACATCTCGACGAAGTCCGAGCCGGAAATGCTGAAGAAGGGCACACTCGCTTCGCCCGCTATCGCGCGCGCGAGGAGCGTCTTGCCGGTGCCCGGCGCGCCCATGAGAAGGACGCCCTTCGGAATCCGGCCCCCGAGGCGCTGGAACTTCTTCGGGTCTTTCAGGAACGCGATGATCTCTTCGCAGTCGTCCTTGGCTTCGTCGATCCCGGCGACATCTGTAAACGTCACCTTGTTTTGAGAGTCGTTCAGCAAACGGGCGCGGGACTTACCAAAGCTCATCGCCTTGCCACCCGAAGCTTGAAGCTGGCGCATGAAGAACAACAGGATGCCGACCAGGAAGATCATCGGAAGCCAGGTCACGAGGATGCTCGTCCAAAGGCTGTTTTGATCTTCGGCCAGGTACTCGACGCTCACGTTGCTATCGAGGAGCGTTTGGTTGATCTGCTCTCCCATGATCCCGACGGTGACCTTTTCGGACCGCGTCGCGCGGTTGCCGCTGGCGGACGCGCTCTCGTCGTCGGTGTTCAACCAGTAGGTGTACTCACCGAGCTTCTCTTTCGGCCGAATCTTGACCTTCTTGACGTTGCCCTCGGTGACCTCGCTGACGAACTCATTGAACGGCACGCTCCGCGGCTGTTCCTCGCGGGCGACGAAGTTGAAGATCACAATGCACATCAGGATCACGAGGACCCAGAAGAGCAGTGTTTTTTGGCTTTGTTTCATATGCTCAAGCAGGGCGCAGGGAGCAAACTTTGGGGTAGCATGGGGCCCCTATCCCTTCAATCTCTGTGAGGCTGCGGACGCGGTTTGGCAACCTTTGGTCGGCCCTCGGGCTAGGAGCGAGTGCTGCGCGTTCGCCGATGCTCACGATATTCCAACAAAAGCTCGTCGCCGTCGCGGCGAACAGACCACCCTGATCCTAGCAGGACCTCACCTGGAGCCGTAAGAAGTCGGCCAACGTCGGTCAAATGGCTCCGGCTAGGGGTTAATCCGGTCTCCCGGGCCAGCCACAGGCGAAGCCAGCGCACCCGCGTGGGAGGCGCAAGGCGCGCCACCGCAGCTACTCTGAAGGAGCGCTCTCCGGGGGCGGGCAGCTCGGGAACCTCGGCATCGAGCGCCTCGTTGAGCTCGGCGGCCTCGTCTCCGAGCGCACACAGATGCTCGACCACGCGAGCGTCCTCTCTGAGAAGCGTCGGTAGGAGCTCGTGGCGGATCCGGACGCGCTCGTAAGCACGCTGATGATTCGACGGGTCCTCGATGAAGGGAAGCCTTCGTTCTTCGGCATACGCGAGGACATCGGCGCGACGACAATCGAACAGTGGACGGATCACCCCATCGGCCCTCCGTGCCTCGATCCCGCCGAGGCCTCGAAGACCGGCGCCCCGAAGGATCCGCGCGAGCACGGTCTCGGCTTGATCATCTTGCGTGTGCCCGACCGCGATCCGCGTTGCCTTCGATTCACGAGCGATTTCGTGCAGCGCTTGGTAGCGAAGCTCGCGCGCGCGTCCCTGAATGGACGCGCCCTCTTTCGGTACTTCGATGCTTGCCGACCGAAACGGAATCCCCAAGGAGCCGGCGAAGTCACCAACCTGCAAGACCTCCGACGCGGACTCCGCTCGGAGCCCGTGATCGATCGATGCAGCACACAGCGTGATGCCCATGTCCGCTCGCACCCAATGCAGCACATGCAGCAGAGCGGTCGAATCGGGCCCTCCGGAGCACGCGACCAGCACGTGGTCCCCGGTTTCGACGAGCGCCCGCTCGCGGAGGGTCCGTCTCACGGTCGAGGTGATCATGGACGGACGCTAGAACACGCCCGATGCGAGGGAAAGCCGCATCTCCGTTCGGTCCTTGCTGAACGATACCCCGGGCATGGAAACACGAAGCCCCGAGCGAGACCTCCGAAGCAATCCGGGACCGGCTTCGACCAGCTCGAAGGCCCGCTGTTCTTTCTCGCTGCGGATTTCGATGGTCGGCGGCTCGTAGGCGCTCTGCCGTTCTTTGCGAACGCCTTTGGCCGTGACGAGAATCGCGGGAAGGACCCCCGCGAGCCCGACGACGAGGACCGCCACCGAGCCCTTCTCACGGCCGGGTTTGTCGAGGGCGAAGTACCCTGCGAGCGCGCCACCTGCGGCGCCGACGGCGGGAAACACCGTCAACGCCCACACGTCGGTGAGACCTGCGGCCGACGGAATGATGAGACCGAGCTCCGCGCCCACCAGGCCCAGGCCGATGGTGCCCTTGGGCGTTGCGCGGATCGAGCCAGATGGAAGTTGCTGGGCGTGGGCCACGCGCGACGCGGCCGACAGTGACAAGATCACTGCGAGTACGGCTCCCCATCCCACGCGCTGCCAGCTCAATGCCCCCTCCGGTCGGTATCCGTAAGACCTTACACGTCCGCTGAAAAGCCGGCAACCTCGCGGCGTTACGGGCGGACGGGTTCACCTTGAATTCACGGTGGTGGCACCGAAGAATCCGGCCATGCCAATCGGTGACCGTGATTTTGAAGCCCTCCTCGTCCAGCAGGAAGGCCACGTCGCGACCCTCACGTTCAATCGGCCGGAAAAGAAGAACCCTCTCAGCCAAGAGCTAGTCAGCGAGCTTCTCTGGGCCCTCGACGATGCCGAGGAAGCAGACGACGTGCGGGTCATCGTACTCACTGGAGCCGGTAATGCGTTCAGCGCGGGCGCCGACCTCAAGGGCATGAGCTCGGACCGGGGCAAGCTCGAGAAGAAGGGCGAGTTCAACGACCTGCTTCTCCGACTCGACAAGCTCGAGAAGCCGATCATCGCTCGGGTGCCCGGCTATGTGATGGGCGGCGCAATGGGAATCGTTGCGTGCTGTCACTTCGTGGTGGCTTGTGAAAGCGCGATCCTCGGCACTCCGGAGATCAAGCGCGGGCTCTTTCCCATGATGATCATGGCCGTCCTCCAACGGGTGATTCAGCCGCGGGAGCTCCTCGCTCTCATGCTCCTCGGCGAAAAGATCTCGGCCACGAAGGCCAAAGAGATTGGACTGGTCACCGAAGTGGTGCCCGACGACCAGCTCGACGCACGCGTCGCCGAGCTCGCCACCCTCCTCGCGAAGCAATCCCCGACGGCGATGCGCAGGGGCCTCCGCGCGTACAACGAGCAACGGCGCATGCCCCTCGAAAAGGCACTGCCCTATCTCCGCGAACAGCTCTACGCGCTGCTGAATACCGAAGACGCCAAAGAAGGGCTCGCGGCGTTCTTTCAAAAACGCGAGCCGCAGTGGAAGGGGCGCTAGAGCACCTGTTCGGTGCTCTACGGCAAGACATCGGTCACGAGAAACTCGACCGCATGCCCGCCGACCCAATGGTCGGGCTGAAACTCTCCGACGAGCCGAACGTTCTCCCGTCCCTCGACGCGTGAGAACATGCCCGGTGCAAACGCGCGCACCGAGTCCTCACCGATCCTCAATCGAAGCTTCGCGTGGGAGCGGTCTTGGCCGACAGCCGTCGCCTCGACGACGCCGGCGTGGAGCAAGAACCTGGGTGCGGGATTGTCCTGACCAAACGGTCCGAGCCGAACGAGATCGTCCAGGGTGGGCACGCGGTACGCGCCCCCGAGCTCCACGTCGATTCGTGTCGTCATCTCGCTCGAAGCCCCCGGCTCGAAACTCACCTCGGAAAACGAGGCACGGAACGGCTCGAGCCTTCCCTTTGAAAGCGAAAGACCGGCAGCAGCGCGATGCCCTCCCCAAGCCGTGAGGTCCTCGGCACACCGTTCGAGCGCGCTGTATGCATCGAAGCTGCCGATCGTTCGCGCGCTGCCGTGGCCGTGGTCGCCGTCGAAGGCGACGACCACCGCGGGGACACCGAACGTATCGACCAACCGCGCAGCCACGATGCCGACGACCCCACGGTGCCATGCATCGCTCGCAACAACGATGCCGGCCGTCGGTGCTTCGCCGTACACTTCACGGGCTTGGGCGTGTGCCTCCTCGGTCGCCTGGCGGGCCAACGACTTTCGCTCGTCGTTCTTGCGCTCGACTTCTTCGGCGAGGCGCCACGCCTCGCCTGCCGTCTTGGCCTGCAGAAACCGTAGGGTCAGATCCGCTTCGCCCAGGCGACCCGGCGCGTTGAGCCGTGGCGCAAAGCGGAAAGCCACATCCCGCGAGGTGAGCTGAGCCGACTCGGGAAGCTTCGTGACCTGGCGAAGGGCGTGGAACGCCGGCCTCACGCGGGACGATCCGAGCGCTTTGAGACCGGCGCGAACCAAGCGCCTGTTGTCGCCCGTGAGAGGGGCGAGATCGGCAATGGTGCCGATGGCGACCAAGTCGAGCCAGGCGCGGATGTCGAGCTCGGCTTTCAACTCGGTGCGAAGCGCTGCCCCCAGCGAGAACGCAAGGCCCGCGCTGCAAAGACCCTTGTACGCGAAGCCGCATTCGGGCCGATGCGGGTTGAGGAATGCCAGGGCGGGAAGCGCCTCCTCCGGCACGAGGTGATGGTCGACGACGATCACATCGATGCCGTGGGAGTTGGCCCGACTGATCCGCTCGTGATCATTCGAACCGCAGTCGCACGTGACGATCAGCGTCGGGCTGTGCGCAAGGCATCGATCGAGCGCAGGGTCACTCAACCCGTATCCACCGCGGAATCGATCTGCGATGAGGGTTTGGGCCTCGCCGCCTAGCGCTTGGATGATCTCGGTCAAAATCAGGGCCGAAGTCGTCCCGTCGACGTCGTAGTCACCGAACACAACGATGCGCTCGCCATTGCGAATCGCGCGGCACAGTCGCTCTGCCGCGAGCGCGCGGTCCGCCATCGGCGCTGGCGAGCTCAGGCCCCGAAGCGTGGCACTGAGAAAGGCCTTGGCTTCATCGACGTCTCGAATCCCACGATGAAGTAGGACCTGTGCGGCGGTTGCACCGAGCCCGCATGCGCTTGCCAGCATTCCCGAGGCCGCCTCGTCGGCGGGCAGGATGCGGTATTCGGTGACCTGTTTCGAAGATGGAGTCGGGAGGGTCGAATCCGCCGTCTCCACCGCGCTAGCTCCCGGTCGGACGGTTGAACAGTCGTCGATCCATGAGCTCGGTGATCGGCGCCGCGATGAAGATCGAGGAAAGCGTTCCGATGACGATGCCGACGCCAAGGGCAAATGCGATGTCCTGGATGACTCCAGTACCGAGGAAGAAAAACGCGCCCACTGAAAGCAGCGTGGTGAGCGAGGTGATGATCGTTCGGGAGAGCGTTTGCGAAGTGCTGATGTTGATCAGCTCGCGAAGGCTCTTGTCGCGCACGCGCACCATGTTTTCACGGATTCGGTCGTAGACGACGATGGTGTCGTTGATCGAATACCCCATGATGGTCAGAAGCTCCGCCACGGTGGTCAGATTGACCTCTTTTTGAAGCAGCACGTAGACGCCAAGCGTAATCAGGGCATCGTGGAACATCGCAATGACCCCGCCTGGTGCGAAGCGAAGATCGAACCGGAACGCCACGTAGAGCATGATGAACGCGATCGCGTACAGGAAAGACTGGATCGCCGCGTCTCGGAGCTGCTGACCAGCCTTGGGACCCACCCACTCGACTCGAAGCGGTGTCTCTGGCGCGCGATCGACAAAAGCCTTCTGAAGCGAGGTGAGCAGCTCGTCTGCGACGCCGACCAGCTGCGCCTCGTATCGAGGGTCACGGCTTCCAACAAGGGAGCTCACGGAGCGCACGTGTGCGCCGCCGGCCTCGAGCGCCTCTTGAAGTTGCTGCTCGTGAACCTCACCGGACACGCGGAGTGTGATCTTGTCGCCACCTGGCGAAACCTTCATTTCGCGAACGACGTCTTCGCCGAGAATGAAGTCTAGGGACTCGCGGATTTTGTCGATCTGGTCCGCCGGCAGCGAAGACACCTCGCGCACGCGAATGATGTACTCGTTGTCGACCCCTTCAATACTGATGACGTCGGGTCGCGAGTACCCAGCCTCTTCCAGCGCATTGCGGACTTCACCTGGTGCGGTGTCGCCATTGAACTGAAGCTGGATTTCCGTGCCACCGGCAAAGTCGATGCCGTAGTTCGGCCCCGGATAGAATAACGAGACGA
>JAPUKT010000267.1 GCA_027295555.1 Deltaproteobacteria bacterium | reverse complement strand
GTCGCGCGTGGCGGGAGCAGATAAAGAAAAAGCCCCAAAACCAACGTTTTTAGGGCTCTTTTCCGGCGCGGCGGACGAGACTCGAACTCGCGGCCTCCGGCGTGACAGGCCGGCGTTATAACCAACTTAACTACCGACGCCCTTCGGGAGGGGCTTTGTAGCCCGCACTGTGGAGGCTGTCAAAGACCTTGAGGTGGTCCCCAACTACGGCTGCTGTCCCGCCTTGACTGCGACCAAACCGGCCCGTGCCTTGTTGACCGATTCTTCGTATTCCTTGTCGGGGTCGCTGGCTTCGACGATGCCGGCGCCAGCTTGGAGCCACATCTCGTCGTCGCGGGCGACGATGGTCCGGATCGCGATCGCGACGTCCATGTTGCCATCGAAGCCGATGTAGCCGACGGCGCCGCCGTAGACGCCGCGCCGCTCAGGCTCGAGCTCTTCGATGATCTGCATGGCGCGCACCTTGGGTGCGCCGCTCAGTGTCCCAGCGGGAAACGTGGCCCGAAGAACGTCCAACGCGTCGCGCCCTGGTGCCAGGTCGCCGACGACGTTCGAGACGATGTGCATGACGTGCGAGTAGCGTTCGACGTTCATTCGTTCGGTGACGATGACCGTACCTGGGCGACTGATTCGCCCAACGTCGTTTCGACCGAGGTCCACGAGCATGACGTGCTCGGCACGCTCTTTGGGGTCGGCGAGCAGGTCTTCCTCGATCGCGAGGTCTTCCTCTTCGGTTCGGCCACGGTGCCGCGTCCCGGCGATGGGGCGAACGTAGACCTGACCGTCTTCGAGGCGAACGAGGGTCTCGGGGCTGGCGCCCGCGACGATTCGATCGGGGAGGCGGAGAAAATACATGTACGGGCTCGGATTGATGACGCGCATCGCGCGATAGACATCGAACACGTCGGTATCGCCGAGCGGGACTCGGAACCGCTGGGACAAGACCACTTGGAAGATGTCGCCAGCTCGAATGTATTCCTTGGCCTGCTCGACTGCCTTGCAGAAGCCGGGCCGGTCGAAGCTCGAGGCGGGAAGCTCCAGCTGGCCGCTAGCGTCAGGTGGGTGAAGCCTTCTCGGAAGCTTCGGCTCGTCGAGCGCACTTAAAGTCGCCTCGATACGCTCCGTAGCCCGTCGATAAGCGTCCTTCGCGTCGCCCTCGACACGTGCTGGCACGACCACGCGCAACGTCCCACGGACATTGTCGAAAATGAGCACCGTTCCGCCAACCGCGAAGCAAAACTCCCAATCGTCATCGCGCTCAAGCGCCTGACCAACCGTCGGCTCGAAAGTGCGCACGGCGTCGTAGCTGACGAAGCCCACCGCTCCGCCCCAGAAACGAGGCAGCCAGTCGACCCCGGGCGGCTTCCACTCCGCTAACGTCTCCCGAAGGCGCTGCCACGGGTCGACGCCGAGCTCTTCTTCGACCTGGCCGTCGACGACGCGCTCGAAGCGGTCCGCGACGCCTCGCACGATCACTTCGGGGTCAACTCCAACGAAGCTGTAGCGGGCCCACTTCTCGCCGCCGACGACACTCTCGAGCAGGAAGCTGCCCGGGCCCTCACCTAGAGTGGCCTGCGCGAGCACCGGGGTCAGGCGATCGGCGATGACCTCCCTATACACCGGAACGACGGTCGCCGTGGCGCTGAGTCGCTCGAACTCACTGGAGTTTGGAAAGTACTCGCTCACCGGACTCGGATAACACCGACCCTAAGGCTCGCCAAGTTGCCGGGCGGCCCTCGGCGGGGCCGGAGCGGTAGGATTCCTCGTTACAATCGTGCTAAGGCCCCGGTGGAGAAAAGATGGCGGACCGATCCCTAGCCGAAGTCGACCCTGAAATCGCTCGATGCATCGCCCTGGAGGAGAAGCGTCAGCACGACAAGCTGCGGCTCATTCCAAGCGAAAACTACGCCAGTGCGGCCGTCATGGAAGCCTGCGGAAGCGTTCTCAACAACAAGTACTCGGAAGGATACGCCGGACGCCGCTACTACGAAGGTCAGCAGAACATCGACACGGTCGAAAGGCTTGCGATCGAGCGGCTCAAGGCTCTGTTCGGGGTCGACCACGCCAACGTCCAGCCGTACTCGGGCTCGCCAGCGAATCTCGGCGTCTACTTCGCCTTCTGCAGCCCTGGCGACACGATCATGGGGATGGGCCTACCGAGTGGCGGTCACCTCACCCACGGGTGGAGGGTCTCGATCACTGGGAAGTACTTCAACGCGATCCAATATGGCGTGCGGCGAGACGACCACCTCATCGACTTCGACGAGGTCGCCTCACTTGCGCGCGAGCACAAGCCGAAGCTTCTATTCTGCGGCGCGACAGCCTACCCGCGCATCATCGATTTCGCGAAGTTTGCCGAAATCGCGCGTGGGGTCGGAGCGATCCTCGTAGCCGACATCGCGCACATCTCCGGGTTGGTCGCTGCCGGAGCGCACCCGTCCCCGGTGGGTCACGCCGAGGTCATCAGCAGCACCACCCACAAGACTTTCCGAGGACCGCGTGGCGGCATGATCATGTGCGACGAAAAGCACAAGAAGGCCATCGATCGCGCCGTTTTCCCCGGGCTTCAAGGCGGGCCTCACAACGGGACGACCGCCGCTATCGCGATCGCGGCGAAGCTCGCCATGACTGATGAGTTCAAGGCTTACGCGCAGGCCATCGTCGACAACTCGCGCGTGCTCGCCGACACGCTCCTGTCACGCGGCTTCGATCTCGTGACGGGCGGCAGCGACAATCACCTCATCCTGATCGATCTCACCGGCAAAGACGTTCCTGGCAAGGTGGCGGCACAAGCCCTCGACCGAGCCGGCATGGTCGCCAACTACAACTCGGTCCCTTTCGACACGCGCAAGCCCTTTGACCCGAGCGGCATTCGCTTGGGCACGCCAGCCATCACGAGCCGAGGCATGGGAAGCGACGAGATGAAGCGGCTCGGCAACTGGATGGCCGACGTCGTCGAAGACGTCGAGAACGAGGCCCTCATCGCCCGCATCGCAGGCGAGATCAAAAACCTCTGCGACCAGTTTCCCGCGCCTGGCGTGCCCGTTGAGTGAGCGCCCGCACAGGCTGACACCCGTCGGGCGTTCAGGTCAGATGGTGCGTCGCAAATGGCTTCGCCCCTGCTAGACTTCGCGGAACATGTCCCTCAAGGGAAAGCGGATCGTCGTAGGCATCGGCGGCGGCATCGCGGCGTTCAAGGCCGTGCAGCTCGTCCGTGAGCTGATGCGCCGTGGCGCCGAAGTGCGGGTGGTGATGACAGAGGCCGCCACACACTTCGTGGGTCCCATCACGTTTGCGGGGCTCACCGGGAAACCAGCCGTGACCGACCTATGGGCCGCCGACTATGCGGGCGAGGTCCACGTCGAGCTGGGCGAATGGGCCGACGCCGTTGTCGTCGCTCCCGCCACGATGAACCTGATGGCCAGGGCGACCGTGGGACAAGCGGACGATGTGGTTCTCGCGACCCTTGCGTGCGCCCGTGGAGACGTCTTCTTTGCACCAGCGATGCACCACCGGATGTGGTCACACGAGGCGACTCGCCGCAACGTCGAGGTGCTGACCGACCGCGGCGCGGTGGTGCTCGGTCCCGTGACCGGCGCGCTGGCAAATGGAGAAATCGGCCCAGGCCGAATGATGGAACCCGAGGATATCGCCGAGGGGCTCGAGACTCACTTTGCGCGTGGAGACGACCTCGCTGGCACCCACGTCTTGGTCACCGCTGGGCCGACGCACGAAGACCTCGACCCGGTCCGCTTTTTCAGCAACCGATCGAGCGGGACAATGGGCTATGCGATCGCCTCTCAGGCGCTTCGGCGGGGCGCTTCTGTCACCCTCGTGAGCGGGCCCGTGCACCTGCCCGATCCCCCGGGCGCCAACGTGGTGCGCGTGCGGTCGGCGCAGGAGATGCATGACGCGGTGATGCAACGCTTCGAGGAAACCGACGTCGTGATCATGGCCGCGGCGGTCGCCGACTACCGACCCCAAAAACGCGAGCCACACAAGATCAAAAAGGGAGGCAACCTTCAGCTCGAGCTGGTCCGCAACCCCGACATCCTCGCCGACGTCGGTGCCAAACGCGGGCGACGACACGCAGTGCTCGTGGGATTTGCCCTCGAAACGGAAAATCTCGAGCAGGCCGCCAGGGGTAAGCTCGAGCGAAAGGGGGCCGACCTGA
>JAPUKT010000266.1 GCA_027295555.1 Deltaproteobacteria bacterium | reverse complement strand
GGTTGTTCGTCATGAGCGCAACCGACTTCACGCCGAGGTCGCGAAGCATGTCCGCGGCCACGCGATAGCCGCGCTGGTCATCTTCGAATCCCAGGGCCAGGTTGGCATCAACCGTGTCGAGCCCTTCGTCCTGCATTGCATACGCGCGGATCTTGTTGCCGAGCCCGATGCCGCGCCCCTCCTGGCGGAGGTAAAGCACGGCGCCGTTGCCAACGTGCTGAATGCGCTCGAGCGCCAGATCGAGCTGGGCTCGACAGTCGCATTTCAATGAATGCAACACCTCGCCTGTGAGGCATTCGCTGTGCACGCGAATCAGAACGTCCTCGGCGCCGTCTACTTCGCCTACGATCACCGCGACGTGCTCCTTGTCGCCGTCGAGCTCTTTGTAGACGACGACCCGAAACGCCCCAAAGCGAGTCGGAAGGTTCGCCTCCGAATACCGTTCGACGGTCGGCTGGTGACCACTGCTGTTGCTCATCTGTCCAAGGCGCGGTACCACAGCCGGCGTGCTTGTTCCATCCGCCGAGGCCCAGTCGCTCCGCAAGGATCTCGCTGGCCTCGTGAGTGGAGGCCGCGCCTCCACAGACCCTGCAGACCGGGCCGCGTACGCGCGAGACCTGTGGCCGCGGCAACAAATCCGGACGCGGGCCGGCGAGGCGGTGATCGCCCCACCCGCCGTCATCGTATGGCCTGCAGATGTGCAAGAAGTAGCTGAAGTTCTGCGATTCGCGGCCGAGCGTGGGATCCCGGCAGTTCCCTATGGAGCGGGGAGCGGAGTTTGCGGCGGCATCTCACCCGACGACCGTACGATCCTGATCGACGTCAAACGGATGGACGCCATCCGGAACGTCGATGCAGACACGCTGACGTGCAGCGCCGACGCCGGCATCGTGGGTCAAAACCTCGAAGACCAGTTGAACGCAAAAGGGTACACCTTCGGCCACTTCCCTTCGTCGATCTACTGCTCGACGTTGGGTGGCTGGATCGCCTGTCGCGCCGCCGGGCAAACCTCGGGACGCTACGGAAAGATCGAAGACCGCGTGCTCGGCCTCACGTTCGTCGACGGCACGGGAAGGATTTGGCGCACAGAGCTGGGAGGCGAGAACGCGGCCCTGTTGCCGTTGTTCATCGGGAGCGAGGGGATCTACGGCGTCGTCACCGAAGCGAAGCTCCGGCTCGATCCGGCACCAATCGAACGACAGTTTTCGTCATGGCTGTTTCGCCACACCGAAGACGCGCTCGCAGCGATCCGGCAGATCTATCAGGCCGGGCTCCGCCCCGCCGTGGCGCGTTTGTACGACCCGTTCGACTCGATGATCTCGAGGAGCTTCAAGAGTAAAGACAAAGGAGAGGCCCGAGACCCGTCCGATACGAGCACGGGACCAGGAGTCGGACTGCGGTCGCTGGTTCGACTGATTCGTCACCCGGGCGCGATCAACCGTCTGATCGATCTCGCGGATCCCGCCATGGGGGGCGCGAAGCTGGTGCTCGTATGGGAGGACGATCCCGAGATCGGCCGGGCGGAGCATGCCGAGGCCGAGCGCATCTGCAGCAGCTTTCGCGCACGCAACACGGGCGAGGGGCCTGCGCGCCATTGGCTCGCTCACCGACACTCGGTCAGCTACCGGCAGTCGGCCTTGTTCGCGGCCGGAGCGTTCACCGACACGATGGAGGTGGCGGCGACGTGGTCTCGTATGTGGCCAATGTACGAAGCCGTCCGCAAGGCGCTTTCCCGACACGTGTTCGTGATGGCGCACTTCAGCCATGCGTATCCCGAAGGCGCATCGATCTACTTCACGTTCGCAGGCGCGGCTGCCAACGATGCCGCTGCACTCGAGCTCTACGACGAAACCTGGCGCTCAGCGCTCTGCGCGGCAATCGATGTCGGCGGGACGTTGAGCCACCACCACGGAGTCGGGCGGTCGAAGGCGCCGATGATGCGGCGGGAGCAAGGAGTCGCCGTCGACGTGGTGCGGGGCATCAAGCGCGCGCTCGACCCCCAAGGGATTTTGAACCCAGGGTCGTTGATCCCGATCAGCGAGGACGAAGGTGCTTGAGTTCTTCGACGAGGTTCAGCTCAGCCTCCCCGGAACCCTCGACGAGAGCGGTGAGCAACCCACGATCCACCCAGGTTCGTCCCGCGCCGTCGCGCATTTGATGCAGCTGGCCGACAAGACCGCGACTGCACTGCAGGTGCCGGGTGGCGAGACGCATCCCGACCGGCCGGCGCTGCGACTCGATCGACTCGATGCGATCATCTCCGTCGACGAGGTGTCGAGAATCATCCACGTCCAAGCCGGAGTCACTCTTGGTGTAGTCGAGGAGAGGGTGAAAGATCACGGGTGGACGCTTGGCGTGTCCGGAGCGCTTCACGGAGAGCAGGTAGGCGCTTGGCTAGCGCGAGGTGCGCCGGGCAAAGCCGACAAGGCCAACGACCCCGTCGTGCAAAGCGTCGCGGGCCTCGAGCTCGTGCTGCCCTCCGGAGCCGAGCTCTCCATTCGACCGGCGCCTCGTCGAGCGGTGGGACCGGACTTGATTCGGGCGACCATCGGCGCACGCGGACGCCTCGGCGTGATCGTCGGAGTGCATCTCGTTGCCCAAGCCAAGATGGCCGAGTCGTTGTTCGCGTTTTCATTCCCCGATTCCCGAGCCGCAAACCGGGCGCTCACCTGGATTCGCGGAAACGGAGTGCGGCCGCTTCGCACAACCATTCGGGAAGACCAACTCCAACTCGTCCTCGAGGTCGAAGGCCCGCGCCACCGAGCAGCCACGAAGGTGATGAGGCGCATCGTCTCGGAGAACGGGGGAACGGAGATCGCCAATCAGCCGGAGATCGGAGTCTCACAAGAGCCGCTCCCCGCAAGCGCAGAGGTGTTTGACCGGCTGGCTGAGGAGCTAGACCCCAACGGCGTCCTCCAACCCTGAACAGCGTCAGCGTCAGGGCCAGCGCCACCGCTCAGCTTTTCGCCTGCTGCTTCATCAGCTCCGCCTGGTGGTGGCTTCTCAGCGCCGTCAGCATTTCTTCAACATTGCCTTCCATCATCCGATCGAGGTTGTGTAGGGTCAGCTGGATACGGTGGTCGGTGACGCGGTTCTGCGGGAAGTTGTATGTACGGATCTTCTCGGAACGTTCGCCCGTCCCCACCATGCTTCGACGCTCCGAGCTGATCGCACTCGCCTGCGCCTCGCGTTCGAGGTCGAGGAGCTTCGCCGAGAGGATCTGCATCGCCTTGGCCTTGTTTTGATGCTGCGAACGCTGCTGCTCCGAGCGCACCATGATGCCGGTCGGGAGGTGCTTGATCTGCACGGCAGACATCGTTCGGTTGACGTGCTGCCCCCCAGGTCCGCCGGCCGCGGTCGTGGAGATCTCGAGATCGTTCGGATCGATCTTGACTTCGTCGATGTCGTCGACCTCAGGCATGTCCGCCACGGTGGCGGTCGATGTATGAATGCGACCCTGCGATTCGGTCGTCGGGATCCGCTGGACGCGGTGGACCCCACCCTCGAACCGGAGCTTCGAATAAACGTTGTCGCCCGAGATCTCTGCGATGACTTCCTTGATGCCTCCCGCAGACGCCTCGCTCAGCGACGACACCTCTACCTTCCAGCCCTGCGTCTCCGCATATCGCGAGTACATGCGAAATAGATCCGCTGCGAAGAGCGCTGCCTCTTCTCCTCCAGTGCCGCTGCGAATCTCGAGGATCGTATTGCGCTCGTCGTTATGGTCCTCGGGAAGGAGCAACACGTTGATGCCCGTCTCGAGCGCCTTCCGTTCCGTTTCGAGGCCCGGGATCTCCTCCTCGGCAAGCTCTCGGAGATCGGGATCGGAGAGCGCTTCCTTGTGTCCGGCGATGTCCTCGACGACCTGGCAGTAGCGGGTCCACGCCTCGACGACCTCCTGGAGGTCGGCGCGCTCTTTGGTGAGCTGCGTGTACCTCTTCGTATCGGACACGACATTCGGCTGGCAAAGCAGCTCCTCGATCTCGCGATAGCGAGCCGTCAGCGACTCGAGCTTGTCTTTGGGAAGCATTGTTTAGGCCGGGCGGGAGGCACCGAGGGAGCCGTCCCCGGTCAATACTTCCCTAAAGCGCTCAAAACTTGCAAAAACAATCGGGTCATCCCCGGTCGGCGAAGAGTCTTGGATGCGATCTCGCCACGCGGCAGCCTCCATCGCGGCGATCGCGATTTCGACTTGGTCGTCGTCGGGCTCGCGGGTGGTGATCTTCTGAAACAAGAAGCCCGGGTACAAAAAGGCGCGCTTCCACCCCGTCGTACAAAAACGGACGCTCAAGCGCTGAAGCTCGTAGGCGAGCGCAGCGATGATCGGAAGGAGCCCAATGCGTATGGCGAGAAGAGCCACCTGACCGAGCCAGCCCTCGACGTTCGGCATCAAGAGCGGAGCCGCAAGCGAACCGAGGATAATCGACACCACGATCACGACGACCAGGAAAGTCGTGCCACATCGCGGGTGAAGCGTGCTCTGCACCTGAACATTCTCGACCGTGAGCGGTAGCTTCTTCTCGTATGCGTGGATCGTCTTGTGCTCGGCGCCGTGATACTGAAAGAGCCGCCCCACTTCGGGGATCCGGCTGATCGCAAAAAGATAGCCGACGAATATCAAGAGCTTGAAGCTACCGATCAGGACGTGAAACCCCGTGTCGGTAAGGCCGATGTCCCAACCCGCACCCTTCGCGGTCCAGCTCGCCAAGAACTGGGGAAGCGCAATGAAGAGGCCGAGGGCGAGCAATGTCGAAATGAACACGGCCATCTTGCCCGAGTCACCTTCTTTGGCGAGCTCCTCTTCGGTCATCTGCTGCTCGGCAGAGAACTGAAGCGCAGAAAAGCCCATCGTCATCGACTCGACCAGCATCGCAATCCCCCGAAACCCGGGAAGCTTCCAAAGCTTCTTCGACCACCGAGAACGATAAGGCCCTTCGCGGAGCGCGATCGTTCCGTCGGGCCGCCGCACCGCGACCGTCAAACACGCCGGAGCCCGCATCATCACGCCCTCGATGACTGCCTGTCCACCGATATACTGCTGGGCCATGGTGGCTAATATAGCGCCCTTGCGGGGCACGGCCGCCTAGTTGTCGGCGGAGGCTTCTGACGCAGCCTCGGCCTTCTTGCCCTCACCAGACTTCGCGTACTTCCTGCGGAAACGCTCGATTCGGCCCTCGGTGTCGACCAGCTTCTGCTTGCCGGTGTAGAAGGGGTGGCAAGCCGAGCAGATATCCACCTGTTCGATGGGCTTCGTCGAACGGGTCTCAAACGAGTTCCCACAGGCGCAATGCACGGTGATCACGTTGTATTCAGGATGGATGTCCGGTTTCATGCTCTTGTGCTCCCCCGGTGAGCGAGGCCGCCGTATGTAGCCTAGGAGGCAAGCCCAGGCAAATCATCGGGCCGCGGCGTACAAAGCGCAACCGCGTTCCATCAATTCACCATTAATATCAACGAGTTATTGGCTCATTGCATTCCCTTGCGACCGCAACAATCGCAACCAGGTCAGGTCAGGACTCCCCGAGCTGCCAGCCGCCCGCGTCGCCCAGACCGGGGACGATGAATGCGTTAGGGTTTCGATTCATGCCTAGGATCTTCATCGCGCTGCTGATGGCAGCTTCGATCAGCTTTTCTGGATGCTCCCACAAGACACGACAGGCAGAGCCCACTGTTCGACCGGTGGAGCCCCCCGGAAAGGCCGAGGTGGCACCGAAGCTCGTCGTGCTGATCGTGATGGACCAACTGGCCACGTGGG
Organism: Deltaproteobacteria bacterium; assembly: GCA_027295555.1. Lineage (GTDB taxonomy): Bacteria > Myxococcota_A > Polyangia > Polyangiales > Houyiibacteriaceae > SG8-38. Next base: position 3,196 of record JAPUKT010000266.1, on the reverse strand, counting down.
TGTTGGACGCGTATCTGCCGATCCTTCCTTCCGATAGTGTGCTCCGGCGCGCCCACGAATCTGGCGCATACCACCAGGCCGCCTTCCCCTTCGCCGCGACCCAGACGGCACCAGGCCACGCCTCGCTCACCACGGGTGTTCCGCCTGCGGTGCATGGTATCGTCGCCAACCAGATCTTCGACCCCGAACACGGACCGCGCGAGACAGTCGACGACCGCAAGCATGCCGTGATTGGAAACGCGGAACGGTTCGTCAGCCCGGCCATGCTCCAGGTACCGACCGTCGCCGATGCGCTTTATCAACATAGCGGTGGGAAAGCGCGGATCGTGGGCATCTCGATGAAGGGTCGTTCCGCGGTTTTTCCGGTAGGCCAAAAATCGAATGTCGCGGTCTTCTACGACTCGAAAGCACGCAGCATGACTACGTCGACGTTCTATGCACCAAACGGCAGACTCCCCGATTGGTTGGCCGAGTTCGTCAAAGCCAACCCGGTCGAGCCACTCCTCCAGGTTTGGGAACCCGAAAACCCCGATTGGCTCCGAGCCAACTTTGGCCCCGATACGTGGCTCGGTGAAATCGACCCGAGCTTTCCCCACGACCCGAAGGCGGCACCCGATCCATGGTCCGCGTTTTCGTGCACACCCGAGTCGACCGAGTACCTGATCGCGGCGGCTTTCGCGGCCGTCAAGGCCGAAGACATGGGCATGGACGAGGTGCCCGATTTTCTCATGCTTGGGATTTCTGGAATTGACATCGTCGGGCACATTTGGGGGCCACGATCCTGGGAATACGCCGACAATCTGCTTCGAACCGACCGGGCTTTGGGGCGTTTGGTCACGATTTTGGAGGCGCGCGGGCCGGTGGCATTCGTGCTCACAGCAGACCACGGCATTGCCGCCATGCCCGAGCGGGTGCGAGCCGATGGCGGCAACGCGGGACGGATCGCACATACCGAAGTGACGGCTCACGCGGAACGCGCCGCCGATGAGGCGCTTGGTGAAGGCGATTGGATCGCTGCCTACGTTCCGCCCTTCATCACCTACACCGAGGCAGGTAAACGGCGGCGCAAGGATCTCGACAAGGCTCTCATCAAAGCGATGCCGAAGCTCGAGGGCGTCCAGGCGGTCTATGGCGCACACGCGGGCGCAAAGCTCCGGGCGAGCAACCGCGACATCGAACGACTCGTGGGCGCATCGCTGCCGAACGATCCGCCGGGCGACCTCTACTTGGTCACCAGCGAAGGCTGGTTCGATGCGCTGTCGGAAAAGGGTGGCACCAATCACGGCACGCCATGGCCGTACGACCGACAGGTGCCCGTCTTGATGTGGGGCGCTGGGATCGAGCGCCGAACCAGCAAGAAAGTCCATAGCGTGCTGCAGGTCGCGACAACCCTTGCGGTCCTCCTCGACATTCTTCCACCCACCCTCGCGCCCCAGAGCCCGCTTCCAGGTGTCATGCAGCTACACGATTGAGTATGCTCCGCGCATGAAACTCGTAGTCGCACTCGGAAAAGTCATCACTCTTGCCGGCTGGGCATGGGGGCTCTCGTCCTTTCTGACCCCCACGATGGTGCCGGTGCCCGATATAGGCCGCATGGCTCTCTTTGGTCTGCTCGCCGTCCACATCGCGGAAGCCTTCGCGTTCGCCAAGGGCCTTGCAGCGGAAAGCGGCGGGTCGGTGGGGAACCACGCCTGGCGGCTTCTGCTTTTCGGCTACTTCCACGTCATGGGCGTGCGCTACAACTGATATGGGCAATAACTAGGGCATGGGTCAGAAGCGAATCCACCTCGTCGTTCGTGGCCGAGTGCAGGGCGTGTACTTCCGCGCCACCGCACAACGAGAGGCCCGCCAACACGGGCTGAGTGGGTGGGTGAAGAACCGCCCGGACGGCTCCGTGGAGATCGTCGCCGAGGGCGAAGAGGATGACGTGAAAGACTTCCTCGCGTGGTCACAGAAGGGTCCTTCGACGGCGCGCGTAGATGACGTCAACGTGCGTTGGCGCAGCTATACCGGCGAGTACACCGACTTTCGGATCACGCCGTAGCGTTAGTCGTCGTCTCGACTCACCCTCGCACGCGACCGTTTCTTCTCTCCTTTGCGGCGCTTGTCTTCGAGACGACGCCGTTTCGATGCGCGCGTGGGCTTGGTAGCCACTCGGCGCTTGGGCGAAGGGAGCACCTGCAGGATCAAACGTCGGAGCCCGTCGCGGGCACGCTTGAGATTTTGTCGCTGGGATCGCTCGGCTTGCGCCCTGACGAGCACGCCGCCTTCCGCGTCCAAGCGTCGGCCAGCGAGCTTTCGCAGCCGGCGCTTCTGAGCCCTACTCAAGGCTTCGGTCCTCCGAAGGTCAAACCGCAGGGTGACCTTGGTGGCGACCTTGTTGACGTTCTGGCCGCCCGGCCCCGAGGACCGGCTGGCGCTCCAAGACAGATTGGACGCAGGGATCGTCACGCGTCCATCGACGATCAGGTCCTTGCTGTCTCCCCGGGAGGTCATGACGCGAGAGTAACGTCAACCGTTCGACCCGAACAGCAAACCGCTCAGGGTGGGTGCGCTACCGTTCGCCTGCTTTTGCAACGCTCCGGCGCGGTTCGGTCTAAGGTCGGCGAGACGGATGAGTTTCGGACAAGACTCACGTAACGGATTCCAGTTCCCGGGCCTGCCGTTGGGCTGGTACGTGGTCGCGGAGTCGCGCGAGCTCGGGCGCGGACAGCACATGTCGCGAAGGTACTTTGGCCAGAAGCTCCGCTTCTACCGGACGAAGTCGGGCGAACTGCGAGTCACGACGCCCGCCAGCCTGCGCACATGGCCTATTCGCGAGCACAATGGACTGATCTTCGCTTGGTATCACCCGGACGGAGTCGAGCCGGAGTGGGATATCCCGGCATTGCCGACCGAGGGTTGGACAGGCTTCCGAATTCGCGGAATGAAAGTCAAAAGCCATCCGCAGGAGACCAGCGAGAACAGTGTCGACGTCGGCCACTTCGTGCAGGTGCATGGCTTCCGAAACGCGTGGTATGAAGGCGACCTCGACATCCAGGGCCATCTGCTGAAGGGCGCTTACGGCATAGATTACGGCGTCTTCGGAAAGCTCAGCTTCGTCGCGAAGTTCGAGGTGGAGGTCCACGGCCTCGGGTACTCGCTCGTCCGCATCCACCTCCCCCGCTTTGGGCTACGTATCCACACGCTCATCTTG
>JAPUKT010000265.1 GCA_027295555.1 Deltaproteobacteria bacterium | reverse complement strand
TCATCGAAAAGGCAGTGAACGGTGCGATCGCCCAAGGGGCACGCCTGGTTGCAGGCGGCAAGCGAACGCTCACGGACAAGGGCGACTATTTCGAGCCGACGATCCTCGCTGACGTCACCCCCGACATGGACATCACGCAAGAAGAGGTCTTCGGCCCCGTCATGCTTCTCATGCGCGTTCGCGACGACGAGCATGCGATCGAGATTGCGAACGGCGTTTCGTACGGGCTTTCTTCCTCCGTCTTTTCGAAGAACCGTTCCCGTGCGCGGAAGATCGCATCGAAGCTCGAAGCGGGAATGAGCGCGATCAACGAGTTCGGCGGCATCACATACATGGCACAGGACCTCACGTTCGGCGGCATCAAAGCGTCGGGCTACGGGCGAATGAACGGTCGAGAGGGGCTGCGCTCGATGTGCAACATCAAGGCGGTCATCGACGATCGATTTCCGATCAACCAAGCCAACAAGATGTTCCCCGTTGCTCCAAAGCTCTACGGAACGTTCAGCGGGGTGATCGACTTGATCTACGGAAGAGGGTTCGCACGACGGTGGCGCGGGCTCATGAAGCTCTTCAGTCGTAACCGATGATCGACGACTTCGACTACATCGTGGTCGGCGGCGGATCCGCGGGGTGTATCGTCGCGGCTGAGCTTGCCAAGGACTCGCATGCGAGAGTGCTCCTACTCGAAGCAGGCCCGACAGCGGAAGAGCACCCAGAGACGCTGGTCGCCAGTGGGTACAAGCAAGCATTCATCAACGACGCCGTCATGGGCGAACGCTTCTCGGTGCCTCAGGGGCACTCGGCAAGGCAGCGTATCTTCGCCGGCACCGGTACGGTCATGGGCGGCAGCGGCTCGGTGAACGGAATGGTCTACACCCGCGGATCCCGCGAAGACTACGCCGAATGGCCGGACGGCTGGCATTGGGACGACAACCTCGCTGACTTCGAGGCGATCGAAGCGACGCTCCGCCCGCACCAGCGGCCCCCGACCTTATGGACCGAAGCCTGCATCGCATCGGCAGAAGAAAACGGGTTCGAGCGCAAAGAAGATCTCAATGATGGCAATATGAGCAATGTCATCGGCTACGAGTGGATGTCGTACGAAGGCGACGACCGCCGGAGCTCGTATGTCGCCTTCATCAAGGACGCAGGGCCGCGCGAGAACTTGACCGTGGTTTCCGGGGCGCGAGCCCACCGAGTCGTCTTCACGACAGACAGGCACGCCAGGGCCGTCGAGTTCGAGCACGAAGGCGAGCTAAAACGCGCTTCCGCCGAGCGAGAGATCATCCTGTGCGCCGGAGCGCTCGAAACGCCGAAGCTCCTGCTTCTTTCCGGAGTAGGGCCGAGCGAGCACCTACGCGCCTTTGGCATTTCGGTCGTGGCGGACCGGGGCGCCATCGGAACCGGCCTCCACGATCACCCGAACGTCCCTGTCTTCTTCAAGTCCAAGAAGGACATCGATTGCTTCTACCCCCAGCTCTACAGCTTCTACCGGACGAACCAGAGCACCGACCTTCCGCCTTCACAGAGCGACACTTGCTATGTGTACTGGCCTGCGCCGTCGGCGATGAAGCAAATGATGCAACGCATGCTTCCTCCGAAAGCCATCCCTCATGCGTTGTACGGGCCGCGTTCGAGGTCGATGGTCCGCAGGATGATCGGCGCCGCTTTCAAGATCGGTGCGCTGCAACGCTTCACCGACCACATCTTCGGGATTATTTTGATTCTCGGGAAACCGAAGAGCCGCGGCACGCTCCGGCTGCAGTCGACGGACGTGGCCCAGCAAGCCCTGATCGACCCAGCTTATTACTCCGAGCCCCAGGACCTGGACACGATGGTCAAGGGCGTGCGGATCGCTCGGCAAATCGGCAACGCAAAAGGTCTGACGGATTGGAGCCCCAAAGAGCTGATGCCAGGCAAGCGTGTGACGAGCGATGACGCGATCGCAAACTATGTCCGCAAGAACACGATCACGACCTACCACTTCGCAGGATCGTGCGGCATGGGGACGAATGAGTCGGACGCGGTGGACACACGGCTACGTCTTCGCGGCGTGACCGGGCTCAGAGTGGCCGACGCCTCGGTCATTCCGCGGAACCCGGTTTCGGCGCTCAACGCCCCGAGCATGTTGATCGGCTATCGCGCCGCACGGTTCATGCGGGGTCGCTAAGGAAATTCATCGAGCTAATCGCAGCGGACGTCGCCGACCTGCAGCATTTCGATGAACGCATCGTCGATCATGAGCGGGTCGCAGCCGTTGTCGGTCTCACAGATGAAGTCGTTGTCTGTCGCGAGCGAATGGCAGGCAAAGCAGTTTCCACCGAAAGCGTTCTCGGCTTCGTCCCTGCCGCGTTCCACGATGGTTGTCCCGCCGGAGCTGATCCGGAGAAAGAAGAACTCCCAATCGCGGGTCTCAGGCGAGAAACCGGCCTCGCGCTTGACCATAGCCTCTTGAGGGACGAGCTGAAGGAGCGTGCCGGGTGGGTACGGTGGGTCGACCGCCCCATTCGCAACTGCGAGCGAGCCTTCCAAGTTGCCAACGAGGTTCTGGACGTAGAACTTCCGGACCTTGGTGCCTTCCAGAATGCAGTCAAACGAGGCCTCGGTGACCTCGATCGGCGTGCTTTGGGCCCCGCCGCTTCCGCCGTTCCCGGCGATTCCACTGTCCACTCCGCTGGTCTCGCCACACCCGAAGACGAGCCCCGTACAAAAAGCTACAAACCAAACAATCTTCATCTCGTTCCTCTCCTGGAAGGCGGCGAATTCTAGCACGGTTCCAAGCTCTGTGATCGGAGCCACTCGCCGTCTTTGCGAACGGTGGTATCGTGCCCGCCCCAAAGAGCTACCCATGACCAAAGCAAAGAACCTCTTCATCGCACTGCTCGCCATCAGCGCCTTCCTATTGCCAGGAACGGTCTCAGCTCCTCGGGCCAGCGCCGAATCCGCGACGGTGATCCGCTTCGCCTCCCTCGCGCCTGCGGGCTCCGCATTCATGAAGGTCATGAAGGCTTGGAATCGCAGCCTAAAAAAGGCGACCGACAACCGCGTCGAGCTGCGATTCTACTCGGGCGGCAGCCAGGGCGACGAACGCGACTTCATCAGGAAGGTCCGCGCGGGGCAAATGGACGCTGCCGGCGTGTCCACGACGGGGCTCGGGGTGGTGGCTCGGCCGGTGCTGGTGCTGACCGCGCCGGGGTTGATCACCGAATATGAGCAGCTCGAACGCGCTCGCACAGCGCTCGACGATCGGTTCAAAAAGTTGTTCGCCGATGCTGGTTTCGTTCATTTGAATTGGGGAGACGCGGGCAAGAACAGGATTTTTTCCGCCAACGAATTCGTAAAGCCGTCGGACCTCAAGTCGTGCCGGCCGTGGGCATGGAAGGACGATCCTGTTTTCGCGGAGTACATCAACGTGATAGGGGCCAATCCCGTGAGACTCGGCGTTCCCGAGGTCTATCCTGGCCTGCAGACACGGATGGTCGATACAGTGCCGGCGAGCGCGATCATCGCTGTGGCTCTTCAGTGGTACACGCGCCTCAAGTACATGGCGAACGCTAACTTCGGCATCATCCTCGGTGGCGCGATTATCAAGCAGGAGAAGTTCGACGAGCTCTCCGAGGCCGATCAAAAGGCTCTCCGCGAGACGAGCCTGCGTGCGGGAAAGGCCAATGACGCTCTGTCACGTCGCGATGATGGACGAGCGTATCGGTCGATGGTGGAGCGCGGTATGGTCGAAGTGGACCTCAATCCTCACAAGGCTGAATGGGACGCAGTCGCGCAGAAGGCGCGCGAGAATCTCGCGGGTCGCGTCTACAGCAAGAGTCTGCTCGAAGCCGTCGAGAAGGTCATCAACTCGAAGTAGGCAGCTCTCGGATTACGATCGAGCGCGGGCCGTGTAGAGCGGCAGGTCGAGGATTGACAGGACCCCAGGGTCGGCTGCGCACACTGCCGGAATCGAGTTCACGAGGCGCATCGCCGTGCCGGTGACGATGCCGGTATTGTGGTCGCCGTCGTCGCCCTTGAGATCGATCTCGCAGTTGAGCTCGGGGGAGCCCTTGATCTCGATGCGGTACCCGGACTTGTCGCCGCTGAGCCGCTCCCATTGCGGAGCGATGTCTCGGCGGAGGCGCTGGGTGTGCGAGGAAATCACGACGGGGCGGCCGTTGCTGATGCCCTGCACCTCGAAGCGAACGGCAGCGCACATACCCTTTTCGATTGTCCCCATGTCGGTGTCGAACGATTCGGGCGCAGGAATACGCTCACTCTCTTCGCGAATCTCGTCGAGCTTGAAGCCCAGCGCGTCGGCAACGAGCTCGATCACGCTGCCCCACCCAGCCTTGATGGCGCCCGGATAGAACATAGGGGCCTTGAAATCCAGCGGATGGCCAAAGCCGAAGAACTCGCCGGTGAAGTTCGGGTCCGCGTAGGTCGAGTAGTCCATCACTTCGGCAACGCGCACCGAGTCGACGCGCTCACAGCCGGCCGCGAGGATGAGGGGGATGAGGTCCCCCGTGAAGCCAGGGTCGAAACCAGAGGTGTAAAAGCTGACGTTGTTCGCGGCGCAGGCGTCGGAAAGCGGGCCAGTGAGCTTCCGGCTGGCGAACGGTGGATAAACCATCGACACGACCGCGGTGTTGGCGACGTTCTTACCGGAGCTCAGAATCTTGAGCCAATCGTCGAGCGCTTCGTAAACGCGGGTCTCGCCGATCGCCATGTAGCAAACGCAATCGGCCTCCATCGCCAGGAGGGCGTCCGCATCATTGGTGGCGATGATCCCGGTCTTCTCGTCGAGGCCGCAGAGCTCGGCGGCGTCCATACCGACTTTTGCCTCCGAGTACGCATGGACCCCGACGAGCTCGAGGTC
>JAPUKT010000264.1 GCA_027295555.1 Deltaproteobacteria bacterium | reverse complement strand
GAACAAGCACGTTCGCATCCGCCACCTACCGAGCGAAACTACGCCGTGAACGCTTGGGCGGCATGCTGAATTACTACTATCGCAGGGTCGCCTGAAGGTGCCGATGCCATTCTTGGACCATACAAGTAACCGGCCCTGCTTCACCGAGGAAATCAGCAGTGTCATTACCTTCTCAAGACATTCTTACGAAAGCGTTAGGTCATACTGGCTCTGCTCATCATGAATACGAGCAGGTTACGCTTGGAGGAAAGCGACACGAACAGTGGTCGGGTTTTTACGCGGCGTATGTACTTGGTCGCGTTGGCGACTTTACTGCGCCCAGTGCGTTGAGCCAATGGCTCGAAGAGGCGCCAGGTGGAGAAGAGTGGGCGACTTCGGCAGCTGGATTTGTTTTTTCTCGCTTGAACGGGCAATAGTCTTCTGCTCGCATTCGATTTCCAGAATGCCGTCCTGGTTGTGCACGGCGGATCCCAGGGGCAGGTGCGAATTGGCGCTCGATGTCCCTCTCTACTTCTTCCCAGCGATAGTGGATTCCCCAGCGCACGGCCTGTCTTCGCCTTTGTGGATCAGCTCGCCGAGGAAAATCAGACCAGCAACAGGGAGACCGACCACCGGCACGGCGTACGCGCCGTAGATGACAGCGCCTTCCGCCGCCACGTCCACCGCCGCGCCATCGAGTTTCGTATCGACCTTCGGTTTGCGCATGGGGCCATGGATGCGTAGCACGCTCTTCTTCTTGAAGATTTTCCGCTTCGCTTGCACGTTGACGACGAAGTCCATGGTGTCATCGGTGAAATTGAACTGCCCATTCGCGGCCGCGCGCAGTTTGGGCGTGTGAAAATACATAGCCTCGCTTCTCGCTACGCCGTTCTCCACGACGAAGTCGGCGATCATGCACTCGACGGTCGTTGAACGCTCGTCGAGCGCCAGGAAACTCAGGATGTCGAGCACGTCGAAACCGAGAATGTCGAGATCGTGTCCCGGGAACTTTGCGTCTTCGACTACGTAACCGAACCCGCCGTTGGCAGTGGCGACGAGCTCGTGCGGTGAGCGACCAGTGCCGCTGAGATCGACGTTGAAGCTGAACAATCCTTCGATCACTTTTGGAGAATCGGAAACTCGGGCATGAATGGCCTCCATGGGAAGGTTGCTGCCCCTTGCATCGATCGTTATCTTCGGCGGATCTGTCGTCTCGTCCACATCGAGTCGGATTGAAAAAGAGCCACCTTCGAAATTTAGGTCGTAGACCTGAGCATGGTGGCGAATCTCGCCAGTATCGATGGCGAAATGTAATCGGTCCGTCTTGAAGCGTTCTCCCGCCACGGTGTCGGCCAGGACTTCCAGCTCTAAGTCCACCAGATGAAGATACTCGATCGGAAAGGGCCGATTGGACATCAGTAACGCGTCGGAGACCGCCATTATCGGGAGCGACTTCCCATCGGGTTTCTCGGCCGCGCCTTCGCCGCCGTAGACTATGCCGGCCGAGCCGAGAAAATCCGCCAGTCGAATCTGCGGTGTAGTTATCGTACCCGCCAGGTGCGCACGTGGTCTGGTCAGCTCGGATGTAAGCCTGGCGTCGAAAGTTGTATCGCCTACGTCGATGCGCCCATCGAAGCTCGCAAGCTTTCGGTCGATTCTCAACTGACCTTTGGCCGTGATAGCGGACACGTGTCGAATGTCATTCCCCATCCGGGCCACCGTCTTCTGAAGATCGGGCAGCTCGAGCACGAGCTCGGCGTCCAGCTTGATGTCGCCGAGCAGCTCCGAGGCCTTACCTTTCAGTGCAATATCGAGCCCCGTGTCGTCGACGATGGCGACGTCCACGCTGGAAAGTGACCAGCCATCCTCGTCGTCCCGCCCTTCGAAGCTCGCCGTCACATGCCCCAAGTTCGGGATCTGCTTGCCAATGGCCGCGCCGATGTGCTTGGTCGAAGCGGCGGCCAGTTGGCCCTTGAACGACACGCCGGCCGGCGAATTGCTTTCGCTGCTGAGCAGTCGATTGAGATTGGCCACCGTACCATCGACCACGATGCTTACGGTGTCGACCCCGCCCGATTCGAACGCGAACGTCTCCACGCGGAGCTTACCGGGCACCCCCGTTATTTCCGCCCCCAGCGACCAAGGGCCCGGGTCGACGGGCAGCGAGCCCAAAATCGGCTTCACGACCTCGGCGTTGGGCCCACTCGCCTGCATCTTAAAGCCGATGTCACGCACGCTTGGCTTACCCACGGCGTCGGCAACCGTCACCTTTCCCGTCGCGGCCACGAACAGCGGGCGTTTGCCCTGCGTGCGAACGTTGAGGTTGGTGATTCGAATGGCCCCTTTCTTGTCGAATGTCAGCCGCGCTTTGCCGGCAAGCGGTCCGAGGTCAGGAAGCGTTTGCCCGAACAGGGCACCGACGGCTTTGAGGTTGGCGGTTTGAAGATCGAGTCGGACGTCGCCGTTTTCGGGTACGAACGCGGCCAGTGACGAGTCGGGCATTCGCATCGCTCGGATCTGCGCGGCGCTATAGGAGAATCCTCCCCGTATGTTCCCGCGCAGAGGCTCGGTCTCGCCGAGCGCGAGAGCGAAATTCTCGAACGACAACGAGCCGGGCGAACCTTCGATGTGCGTCTTCGCGATGACGCGCCCCGTGTCTGAGTACGACTTCGGCAACCAGCTCTTGAGCGCCGAGACGCCCGCCGACGCGCGCACATCGAGGTGGATGGAACCGAGGCTCCAGTCCGACTCGAGATCGGTGATTTCGATGGCGCCGCTCGCCGTCAACGACAAGTCCTTCTCACCGGTGAGACCGGCGTCGAGGTTATCGATGCGCACAGTCCCGCCGTCGACCTTGATGCCGGCTCGAAGCAGGATAGCTTGTACCACCGGCACATTGTCTGGGAGCAGGTAGCGGGCGACCGTTGGATCCTGGATCGCGGCGTCGACCGTCACATCCCAACCCTCGGCGGCTTGGAGGTCCGCGGCGGCACCGACTACTGTGAGCTTGAGCTTTTCGCCGTCGTCGATGGATGTCCGGAGATTGGAGATCGCCATTGCACGCCAGTCACCACCCAGATGAGCCTTGAATGTCGCGGCGCCGGCAAAGGGTGCATCGGGAAAGAAGACGTCACGCAGGGGCGACAGGTCGGGCGCGCTGACTTCGACGTCGAGGTCGGCGCCTCTCAGGCGCGCGGGGTGAGCCAGCGTGCCGGACGCGCTGACCTCCAGACCCCAGCTCGGTGCGCGCAGCGTGGCCTGCACCGGGACGGGTCGGTCGCGCTGAGAAACTGCTCGATGTTCCCGAGCCGCGCCACGAGGGTCAGCGGCTCTTGATTCAGTTCGCCGGTGCCCTCGAGGCTCAACCGATCCTCTGCGTCCATGCCGGCCTGGAGTCGGGCAATGGAGAATTCGTGAGTCGGTTCGTCCGCCTCGAGCTGAAACCGGACCTTAACCCGCTCGAGGAGCAATTCTTCGACGAACGGGATTCGGACCTCGGTCGAAGGC
>JAPUKT010000263.1 GCA_027295555.1 Deltaproteobacteria bacterium | reverse complement strand
ACGGTCGGCCACGGCACGCACGAGTACAAGCGACATGGTGGCTCGATCGGTATGAACATGACTCCGGGGCGCACGTTCCGCGGTCAGAAGATGCCGGGTCAGCACGGTAACAAGAAGGAGACCATCCTGAACCTTCGCATCGCCCGCGTGCTTGCGGACGAGAACATCGTGCTCGTCGAGGGCGGTGTGCCCGGTCCGCGCAACGGTTTCGTCACCGTGAAGGGCGCTATCAAGAAGGCACCTGTGCCGCTTCCCGAGCCTCCCGCCAAGGAAGAGGCGGCCCAGGCCGAAAAAGCACCCGCAACCGACGAGGGTTAACTGCCTCCGCGCAGGAAGCAGGATCGCTACGGACGCCGCGCGCGGCGTGAAGGCTATCCCGCACGCTCGGTCTACAAGCTCGAAGAGATCGATCGACGGGTCGGTCTGTTCAAGAAGGGGCAGCGCGTACTCGATTTGGGGGCAAGCCCTGGTTCGTGGACGATGTATGCCGCCGAGCGCGTCGGGCCGAGCGGGCGCGTTCTCGGAATCGACCTGGACGACCACGAGGTCACCCTCCCCGCTCATGCGGAGATTCGCGTCCTCGATGCCTTCGCAGTCGATCCGGAGATGCTCGGGGGCCCGTTCGACGTCGTCATCAGCGACATGGCACCGAAGACGAGCGGCCAACGACACGCCGACCAATACCGAAGCTACGAGCTCTTCATGAGAGCGCTTGAGCTGGCGACTTCGGTGCTCGAGCCAGAAGCCCACTTCGTGGGGAAGATCTTCCAGGGACAGGAGTTCGAGGACGCTCGAAACGCGGTGCGCGAAGCGTTCGGAAAAGTTCGCGTCATCCGCCCGAAAGCCACGCGAGACGAAAGTTACGAGGTGTTTCTCGTCGGGCTCGGGCGACGCGACGTTACTGCTTGATGGAGCGTATCTGAGCGCGAGCGCGATCGGCGTACGGGCCGTCGGGATCGAGCTTGACCACACGTTTCAGGCGCCTGCGCGCCTCGTCGAGCTCGCCGCGTTTCACGAGGATGGTGCCGAGCGCATATTGGAGCGCCGGGTCCTTGGGCTCCTGGCGAATCGCGCGGCGCATTGTGTTTTCCGCCGCTCGGAGCTCGCCGGTTGCATAGAGCGCGAGCGCGAGCTCGGCGAGGAGCTCCGTCGGGGGAGGATCCGAGGCATACTCGAGCACACCGCGGAGCACTTCGACCGCCAGGTTTGCGTCCCCCGCCCGTCGAAGCGCCCCGCCAACGGCGGTTGAAAGCAACACATCCCGGCGCACCCTCGGCGCGGAGGCCCGAAGTTGATCGGCCGCGTCGTCTGGACGATTGGTGTCGAGGTAGAGCATCGCGAGATTGATGCGTGGGATCGGATCGTTCGGTAGTGCTTCGATCGTGGCGAGATACTCGCGCTCCGCTTTGTCGGGCTCACCAGCGTCTTCGTATGCGAGCGCTAAGTTGAAACGGGCGGGCGCGAGTCGCGGGTCCAGAGTGGCCGCTCGCTCGAGCATCGGAATCGCCTCTGCGAGTTTGCCGCGCTCGCGAAGCAAGACGCCCAGGTTATTGTAAGCCTCGGCGAAATTTCCGTCGATCTCGGTGGAGCGGCGGTAGGCCTTCTCAGCCGCAGGCTGATCCCCCATCTCCTCGTAGACGAGACCGAGGTCCAACCATGCCCGCGCATCTTGCGGGTCCTTCGCGATCACCTCTTCGAATACGGTCCAGGCCTCTTTCACCTGACCCTTCGCTAAGAGCTGTTCGCCACGCAGCACCTCGGGCGTTGCGGCCGGTCGGCTCACCACCTCGACGTGCGCTGGTGCCGCCGCCGGAGTCTGACTCGAACCACACGCTACCAACAGGACAGACACGAAAAAGGAGACAGTGCGCTTTTTGTTCCGGTCGGGCCTTCGGCCCGTTAGTTTGTCCCGCCCCACCGCCCCCACGCTATCGCCTACCCCCACGCTATCGCCTACCTTTTGGCTCATTGGGTTTCCGCGCGGGCGTGGAGGGCCAAGACGCGATCGTAGAGGACGCGTTGCAGGTGCTTGAGGCGCTCGGGATCCTGGAGTTTCTTACCGTCTGCGTCGGCCACGTAGAACACATCCGCGACGCTCTGCCCTTCGGTGTTCACCTTCGAGACGGCAATGCTCAAGTCGAGCTCGTGGAGTGTCCGCGCGATCTCGTGAAGGAGGCCCGCGCGGTCTCGGGTGAACACGTCGACGACGGTATACTTTGCCGAGGCGTTGTTATCGACGCTGATGTGAGTCGGCACCTCGGGACCAGGGCGCATGGACCAGGGCGGCGGTGTGCTTTGGCGCGCGATGAGATCCTCGGCGGAGATGCGGTTGGTCACGCGGTGCGTAATGTCCTGCTGGAGCTCCTGGGCGAGCCGAGCAGGCATTGGGGTGTGCTCGGCGATCTTCACCCAAAACACGTCGAACGCCTCGTTACCGCTCGGGCGTTGTCGGGTGTAAATCTGAGCGCTGAGCACAGAGAGGTCGTGCGCGGCGAACACCGCGGTGAGATCGGCGAGAAGGCCCGAACGATCGGAGCTCACGACCACCACCTCCTCGACGTCGTCACTCGGCCCCGGACCGACTCGGACGGTCACAAGCCCCGGGTCGCGGCTGCGGGCAATCCGAGCATGGCGACGAACGACATCGACCGGGTTCCCGAGGAAGTACCGGTCGGGCATCTCGTCGATGAAGTCGTGAAGCTCCTCCTGGCCGGCATCTCCGGCGAAGCCCACGATCGCTTGCAGTTTCACCTCGAGCACGCGGCTTTCGGCCTGAATCGGCGTGTCGCCCGATTCGAGCTCAGCGAGCGTCGCAAGATAGACGTCGTCGAGCGCCCGCGCCTTCCAAGACGTCATCGCCTTGGGGTTCACGGTGGAGACCACGGCAACCGTGCACAGGAATAGATCACGAAGCCGTTCGGGCGTCTTGACCATCCGAACCACTTCCGAGAGGCCCTGGGGATCGTGGATGTCGCGCTGCGTAGCCCATCGATACAGGGACTTCTGCTCTCGAACGAGCCAGGCGATGTGCTGCGCATCCATGGCACTGAAACCCAAACGAAGCGCCACGCTCTCGGCAAGACGCGCGCCCCGAGCCTCCTGCTCTTTGCCACGTACGCGCCCGAGTGAATGGAGCAAGACGGCCAAGAATACCGGAAGCCTCCGAGGGGCCTCCGCGGCCAGACGTGCCGCGAACGAGGAAACGCGGCTCTCGCCACGCATCAGAGCCTGCAGATACTCGAGGGCCTTCACTGCATGGATGTCTGCCGTGTACACGTGAAACACGTCGTGATTGACGCGACCGACCAGTGGCTCGAACTCCGGGATCATTGCCGAGACGAGGCCCACATCGTGAAACTCGGCCACCGTAGAGCCCGTCCGGAACGGAGCTTCGTCGACGTTTCGCAACGCTGAGAGAAACAACTGGTTCGCCTCTTCGGAATCCTGCAGTCGAAGGCGCCATCGTTTGTCGGGAGCGGTACGCGCGATCGCGTCTCGCGCGGAATGGTCGGGCCGCTTCTGGTGTTTGAGCGCCTGACGATAGAAACGAAAGGCGAGTGCTGGGTCGGACTCCAGACGCTGTGGGTTTTCGAGCGAGATGACGCCATCGGCCAAGAAGATGCCATGGGCGAGCTTGCGAAAGGTCGCTGCACGACCCTTGCTGCGTGGTCGGGCCCGATCGAGCATTCGTTCTGCCGTGAGCGCCACGATGCGCGCGTGGCGATAGTAGGCCTGCATGAACTGCTCGACGCCCAGGGTCAGCCCATCGACGAACCCGAGCTCCTGCGCGATGTCTTCCTGGTCTCCGAACGTCAGCCGATCCTGTTGGCGGCCCGCTCGAAGGTGCAAAAGGTTGCGCACGCGCCAAAGCATCTCGCGCGCGTCTTCGAGCTCCCGTACTTCGCGTGCGAGCAGCGCGCCCGTTCGCACGTAGTCCTGTTCGTTTCGGGCCCCCCAGCGGGCGCGCGCCGCCCATTCGGCGACGTCCATGTCGCGGAGCCCGCCTGGCCCCTGTTTCACATCGGGCTCGATAAGGTAGAGGCTGCCTCCGAAACGACGGTGGCGGCTTTCCGTATCGTGCTCGAGCGCGGCGAGGAACTCGACCAGGTGTGGCTCGAAAACCTGCTCGCGAGCGCCGCGCTCCAAGTCGTCGAGGAGGGAGCCGCTTCCTGCGATGCGTCGGAAGTCGATCAGGGTCGTGGCGGTGCGGATATCTTCGCGGGCCAAGCTTAGGGTCTCGTCGACGCTACGCACCGCGTGACCGATGTCGACCCCCAAATCCCACAGCGGATAGAGCAGTCCTTCGGCCAGCGCGCCGACGAATGGGTCGGACGAATCGTCGCAAAGGAACACGACGTCGACGTCACTGTTGAGACCGAGCGTGGATCGGCCATACCCGCCTACCGCGACGAGGCCCACGCGCCCGTGCGGATTCTGCCCGAGGGACCGGGTCGCCGCATCGGAGGCGCAGTAAAGAGCGCTCAAGAGGCCGTCGAGCGCGCGCGCGTGGGAGCGAGCCGTGACAACCCCCGGGTCGCCACGACGCACCGCGTCCTCGAACGCCCGGCGGTATCCACCGAGGTAGCCGCTACAGGTCTTGCCGAGTTTTGGTGCGAGCCCACCTAGATCGACGACCGGACTGATTCCTTCCGACAACGGTCGCGGATTATGACCGTACGGCAGGGGCCGGGCAAGCTATCGCGCCCGAAGGTAGGAAGCGATGCCCGACGCGGTGCCGTCTGCAAGCGCGCGCCTGTAGTTGAGGGTCGTGAGCGCGCGCGCCTCCGGTTCGTACGTGAGGAAGGAGGTTTCCACCAAGACCGCCGGCATCCTCGCACCGACGAGCACGTAGAACATCGCCCGGCGAACGCCACGATCGGCAAGTCGCGGAAGAACGGCGCGGCCGTGCTTCAACGTGCGGCGCTGAATCTTGGAAGCGAGCCGAAGCGACTCATTCGTTTGGCCGCGGCGGTGAAGTCGGGCAAGCAGTGTCTGGATCCCGGTCACCTCCGCAACACGTGTTCCGTTCTCGCGCGCTGCGAGACGCAGCGCTTGGCGGTTGTTCGTCGTATCGAGCACAAACGTCGTCACACCGCCCTTGCGAATCTCCTCCAAGCTCGCGTTGAAGTGTATCGAGACGAAGACATCCGCCTCCATCGCGTTGGCAAGCGCACATCGCGCTTCGAGAGAAAGGCTCGTGTCATCGTCACGCGTGAGAAGAACGCGCGCACTCGGCATGATCGCGCGGAGCCGGTCTTTGGTGAGTTTCGCGATTTCGAGTGCAAGCTTTGCCTCGACGAGATCGTATTCGTCGTTCGCAGCGCCGGGCTCGTCGCCGCCATGGCCAGGATCCAGAACCACGACCGGACGGCGCTTCTTCGTACGCGTCGCACCATCCGCGTTCACGTCGATCACGATTCGGTAGGGATCGGTGAAGTAGAAGACTCGGCCACTTGCGCCCGGCTGAAGGTCGATGACGACACGAGGGTTCGGCATCGCGAGCCGGACACGCTCTACCCCTCCACGACCCACCGTTTGCGATACTGGAACCGACTTTCCCCAGTCGGTGTCGACCAGCTCGATCGCGATGCGTGCGGGCAGCACCCCCCGGGCAGGCAGCTGCTTCTGATGGAAGAGAGGCGCCCCTTCGAAGAGAAGAACGACACGGGCGCCGGCGGCATTCTTCCGCTCGGCCCCGTAGACGTCGATACGTTGAAGGTGCGCTTTCGGGCCTCGCCGCTCCAAGCGCTCCTCGAGCTCTGGGATCGGAATCGGCAGATCTTGTTCGGGCTTTGAAGGCGGTGCGGCGTCGCAGGCACCGCCGACCAACAGCAGCCCCACAAGCCAGAGAGTGTGTGTGTTCGCCCCGCCTCGAATGCTCGCGTCTTTACGCGACCGGTCCCGATCGGTCAACGAACTGCGGCTCGTTGACCCGCATCAATCGATCGCCTAGCTTCCGCCGCATGGCGGGGTTGACCTACCGCGACGCGGGCGTGGATATCGAAGCCGCAAAGCAGCTCGTCGAGCGAATCAAGCCGCTCGCCAAGGCCACGGCGACTCCACATGTGCTCGGGTCGATCGGCGGCTTCGCAGGGCTCTGCGCGCTTCCAGACGACATCGACGATCCCGTCCTCGTATCGGGCACCGATGGTGTTGGCACGAAGCTCAAGCTCGCGTTCGAGCTCGGCCGACACGACTCGATCGGCATCGACCTGGTGGCGATGTGCGTGAATGATATCATCACGGTTGGTGCGTGCCCTCTCTTCTTTCTGGACTACTTCGCGACGTCGAAGCTCGATGTCGACCAGGGAGAAGCGGTGGTACGCGGGATCGCCGAAGGGTGCCGCCAGGCCCGATGCGCGCTTCTCGGCGGAGAAACGGCGGAGCTGCCAGGCTTTTACGCCTCGGGCGAATACGATCTCGCAGGCTTCGCGGTTGGCGTCGTCAGCCGAAAGCGCATGATCGACGGCGCGTCAGTGGAAGCAGGAGACCCCGTCATCGGTCTCGCATCTTCCGGATTGCACTCGAACGGCTACTCGCTCGCGCGACGCGTATTGCTCGAAGGGGAAGCGCCGCTGTCCCTCGACGAGGCGGTCGAATCGGTAGGCCCGCTCGGTGAAGCGCTGCTACGGCCCACGAAAATCTACGTGAACGCCTCGAGCATTGCACTCGAGCACGGGGTCCACGCGATGTGTCACATCACCGGGGGTGGGCTGCCCGAAAACCTTCCCCGCATGCTGCCGAGAGGCCTCGGCATTCGGCTCGACCCGGGCTCGTGGACGTCAGACCCGCTCTTCGATCTGATCCAAAGGCGGGGCGGCGTCGCCGACGCCGAGATGCGGCGAACCTTCAACATGGGAGTCGGCTTCACGATGGTCGCCAACCCCGAGGAGGCGAACGGCTTGCTCAGCGCGCTCGACGAAAGTAGCGACCGCGCTTTCATCATCGGCGAAGTGATCGAGGGTGAAGGGGTCACGTTCTCGCCGTAGGGTCGCTCATGGACGCATTGGTTCTCGTTTCTGGTCGCGGTTCGAATCTGAGGGCGATCTGCCGAGCAATCGACGACGGCAGATGCGAGGCGCGCATCGTGGGCGTCGTGTCCGATAAACGAAGTGCGGCAGGGCTCGGGTTCGCGGAGGCGCGCGGGATCCCGACGCGGGTCGTGCCCCTCGAGAAAGGCGACGACCGCGACCAATGGAATGTCGAGCTCGGTGACCAGGTGGCGTCGTTGAACCCCGAGCTCGTCGTGCTCGCTGGCTTCATGAGAATCCTAGGCCCCCCCTTTCTCGAACGATTCCCTGGGAGAATCATCAACGTTCACCCGGCCCTACTGCCGTCCTTTCCTGGTCACAACGGGCCGAAAGACGCCATCAAAGGCGGCGTGCGAATCAGCGGATGCACGGTGCACATCGTCGACGACGGCGTGGACACGGGGCCCATCATCGCCCAGGCGGCCGTACCGGTCCTTCCCGACGACACCCCGGAAACGCTGCACGCGCGA
This sequence comes from Deltaproteobacteria bacterium, assembly GCA_027295555.1. Classification (GTDB taxonomy): domain Bacteria; phylum Myxococcota_A; class Polyangia; order Polyangiales; family Houyiibacteriaceae; genus SG8-38. Next base: position 3,696 of record JAPUKT010000263.1, on the reverse strand, counting down.
ATCCAGGTCCAAGAGCACCGACTGCTGCCCGAGGTCATTCATCGAATCACGCTCGGCGAGATCGAGCTCGACCCGCTGAAGATAAAGGCGGCATACGCAGACCCATCGAAGTTCCTGTCTGTGCCGAATGTCTAAGCTGTGCCCACGAGCTTCTACGACGTCGTCGTTCTCGGTACGCATCTGGAACCCCTCGTGTGCGCCGCTCTGCTTGCGCGTCGAGGCCTTCGCGTGTTGGTGCTCGGCCAAGGTGTCCTCTCGCCGTCGTACAAGCTGGGTGAGATCGAGGTCGAACGCCACGGACTGACCATCGCCGGCAATCAGAGCCCCCTGGTCCAAAGCGTGTTCGACGAGCTGGCAATCAAGCAGGACATTCGCCAGCACATGCCCGAGAGAGGACGACCCTTTCAGCTTCTCTTGTCCGATCATCGAATTGATCTCTACGACGACGACGACCAGTGGCTCGCTGAGCTCGCTCGGGAGGTGCCCGAGGTGCAGCGCCAAGCGACGGACATCACCCGAACACTCGGCGAGGTCCGCGAAGAGCTGGACGCCGTCGTTGGACGCGGCCTCACCTGGCCCCCTGAAACCTTCATCGAACGCCAACAGTTCTCCCTAGCGGCGACGGTGCAGCGCTTCGACCATCAGGGACAGGGCTGGGCGTCTTGGAACCAACTTCCAACGCAGCACCCGCTCCGAACCGCATTCGAAGAGTGCCTTCCGCACCTGTCAGGGCTGCTATCGGGACAGCACTCGGATGCGAGTCGAGCGCGGCTGCACGATCATCTCCTCCGGGACGTCACACAGCTCTCCGGGGGATGGACTTGGTTCCAGCAGGCCCTCTTCTCTCGTATTCGCTCTTGGGGCAGCGATGTGCGACCTCGCGATCGCGCCGAGCGGATCCGCCCCGAAGGTCGGCGCGGCCATATCATTCGCCTGGCGCGTTCCGACGAAGAAATCGGCTGTGCGCAAATCGTCCACGGGACGCCGATCGGTGAGCTTACGCAACTGGTCTCGGAACGCGCATCGCTGGCATCGCTTTTTGAACGTGTCGGTGAGCCGTATTCGCGTGCGTACCGGTGTTCGGTGCATTTGCTCGTGGTTCGGCGTGGAGTCCCCGAGGCACTCGAGCCCCTTGGGTTGATCTGCGCAAGTACGGGGAACAACAACAAGGCCTTCCTGCTTCGATCCCGCGTCGTCGACGAGGACCAAGTCTTGTTCACGCTGAGCCGCCTCGTCGAAGACCACCTCATCGACACCGGCTCCTCCCCCCTCCGATTCGTCCGCAAGGACGCTCTTGATGCTCTTCGTTCGGTCGTGCCGTTTCTCGAAGAGCATTTGCTTTGGATCGACAGCCCACACGACGGGCTACCCCCGACACCATGGCGAGGCGACACCGAGCTTCCGTGCAGTGACCCATGGTCTCGTGGCCCCTACACGATGCCTGCGGTGTACGAGTACCCGACGCGACGCGCCCTCGGCGTATGTGCGCTACCCACACGTATCCCTCTGCGTGGGATCTTCCTTTGTAATGATCAGGTGGCGCCGGGTTTGGGTTTCGAGGGAGCGTTTTTGGCCGCGACTTCCGCAGCACGGATCATTGGGTCGTTCTATCGACGCCAAGATTGGCTCCGGCGTAGTCCCTGGGCGCGGCGCACCGTTTAGGCGAAGCCCCAGGGCTTCTGATATGCTGAGCGCATGGCTGCACCGCAACAGGCACCCTCTCTTACACTGCGTCAACTGCTTAGGCTCATGGTCGAACGCGGCGCTTCCGATTTGCACATCACAACGGGCTCCCCACCGCAGTTGCGTATCGACGGCAAGTTGGTGCCATTGAGAACCCCTCCGCTCAAACCACGCGAGAGTAAAGCGCTTTGCTACGAGGTGATGACCGAAGATCAGTGCCTGCGCTTCGAAAAAGGTCACGAGATCGACTTCTCGTTCGGTGTGAAGTCGTTGTCGCGTTTTCGTGCAAACGTTTTCTTGCAGCGCGGCGCCGTGACGGGCGCGTTTCGTGCGATTCCGTTCGAAATCCGGCCGCTCGCCAAATTGGGCGTGCCTCCAGTCACCGAAGAGCTCTGCACTCGACCACGCGGTCTAGTGTTGGTGACGGGTCCCACCGGTTCCGGTAAGTCGACGACGCTGGCGTCGATGATCGACAAGATCAACAGCGAGCATCGCGATCACATCGTGACGGTCGAGGATCCCATCGAGTTCTTGCACTCGAACAAGCTCTGCATCGTGAACCAGCGAGAGGTGGGTTCCGATACAGTGGGCTTCAAAGAGGCGCTCAAGTACGTCCTTCGACAGGACCCCGATGTCGTTCTCATCGGCGAGATGCGCGATCTCGAAACGATCGAGGCTGCACTCACCATCTCTGAAACGGGTCACTTGGTGTTCGCGACGTTGCACACCAACACTGCGGTCCAGTCGATCAACCGTATCATCGACGTGTTCCCTGCAGGGCAGCAGAGTCAGATTCGCGCACAACTATCTTTCGTGCTTCAAGGGGTTCTGAGCCAGATGCTGCTCCCCCGATGCGACGGGCCTGGCCGAGTCATGGCTTGCGAGGCATTGGTCCCGAACGCCGCGATTCGAAACCTGATCCGCGAAGACAAGGTCCATCAAATGTACGGCATCATGCAGACGGGCCAGGAAAGCTCCGGCATGCAGACGATGAATCAGTCGCTGCTGGATCTGGTTGCCCAAGGGGTTCTCGACCGGGAGCTCGCCGAGATTCGGTCACCGGAGCAGGTGGAATTTCGCCAAATGCTCATGGACCTAGACCGAAAAGGCTACCGCTGATTCGGCTTCCCATCGGATTTTCATTATCGTTAAGGCGAGATCTAGCGAATGACCAGCATGACTTGTGTCTTGGGAGTCTTCAAAGGCCATTTCTGATGAACGCTTCAGCCGGCACGCCAGGAGGCGATCGAATCTCCCGACCCATGGCAGGTCGGCAGCTTGGCCGATACGAGATCCTGACGCAGCTCGCGTCGGGTGGGATGGCCTCCATCTACATCGCGCGTGCGCAGGGAGTCGCCGGGTTCGAGCGACTCGTTGCGATCAAGGTCTTGCATCCACACCTGGCGTACGAACAGGAGTTCGTCTCGATGTTCCTCGATGAGGCGAGACTCGCCGCGAGGATCCGTCACATGAACGTCGTCCCCACGCTCGACATCAGTGACAGCCCTGGCGACGGCTACTTCCTCGTCATGGAGTACATCGAAGGCGACCACCTGGGCGCGCTCCTAGGACGTTCGGCCGAGAAGGGGGAGCGGCTGCCCCGCCCGTTCGTATGTCGAGTATTGGTCGACGCGCTTCAAGGGCTCTCCGCTGCACACCGGCTCACCGACGAAAACGGGAGGCACATCAGGCTGGTTCACCGCGACGTGTCGCCACACAACATCCTTGTCGGAACCGACGGCATTGCGCGGCTCACGGACTTTGGCGTCGCGAAGGCGGATGTCCGGATGGCGTCAACTCGTGCGGGTCAGTTCAAAGGGAAGCTCTCGTACATGGCGCCGGAGCAGGCCTCCTCGAGCGAGACCGACCAGCGTTCGGATCTGTTTAGCGTCGGGATCATCCTCTGGGAGTCGCTGACCGGACGACGGTTGTTCAAGGGCGACTCCAACGCCGCCACGCTGAACAAGCTCCTGAACGACGAGATCGTGCCGCCTTCGAAGCTATGGGCGGAGC
>JAPUKT010000262.1 GCA_027295555.1 Deltaproteobacteria bacterium | reverse complement strand
AGTGCCTCGTCGTTCCAGGAGACCACCAAAGTGCTTACTGAGGCTGCCATCAGCGGCAAGGTCGATCAGCTCCGCGGTCTCAAGGAAAACGTCATCATGGGCCGCCTGCTCCCGGCAGGTACCGGCCTTGGCGCCTACAACAAGATCGACATGGTCGTCGAGGACGACGCGGTGAAGCCCATCGTGCCTTCACCCGCCGTTCTTGAGCCAGAGCCCGTGGCGGTTGCGGCCTCCGAAGAGTAGGGCGGAGCCCGGTCCCCGTGTAGAGTCATCGAATGGAAGCTCCGAAGAAGGGTTATTTGTTCGAGACCGATGAGCATCGGGCGCTCCGAGAGCAGGTGCGTCGATTCGCCGCCGCGGAGATCGCCCCAAACGCGCATGCTTGGGACGAAGCGAACGAGTTTCCGAGGGAGCTCTACCCGCGGGCGGCGAAAGCCGGTTTTCTAGGTGTCGGATATCCGGAGGAGCTCGGTGGTGACGGTGGGGACCTCAGTCACGTGCTTTGTGCTTCGGAAGAGATGGTCCTGGCGGGCAAGTCGGTCGGCACGTGTGTAGGCCTCGGTAGCCATGGTATCGCGCTGCCCCCCATCGTGAGGTTCGGCAATGACGACCAAAAGGAGCGCTTCATCGGGCCGACGCTCGCCGGCGAGAAGATCGCGGCTCTCGCCATTACCGAACCGGGCGGTGGAAGCGACGTGGCGGCCGTCCGGACCAAAGCCGTGCGAGACGGTGACCACTATGTCGTCAACGGATCCAAGACCTTCATCACCTCCGGTTGTCGCGCGGATTTCATCACCACGGCCGTGCGCACCGGGGAGGAGGGCCATGGTGGCTTGTCGATGCTCGTCATCGAGAGCGACACCCCCGGCTTCAGTGTCTCCAACAAGCTCAAGAAGACGGGCTGGTGGGCAAGCGACACCGCCGAGCTCGTCTTCGAAGATTGCCGCGTACCGGTTGGCAATCTCATTGGTCAGGAAGGTGCCGGCTTCCTGATGATCATGATGAACTTCGTCACCGAGCGTCTTTCCCTCGCCGGTCAATGTGTCGCGATCGCCGAGCTCGCCTATCGAGAGTCGGTGGATTATGCCAAGGAACGGCGCGCCTTCGGCCAGAACCTCGCTGGCTTTCAAGTCATCCGCCACAAGCTTGCCGACATGGCGACACGGATTGCTGCGGCCCGCGCGCTTACCGGTGAATGCGTCACTCGATACCTCGACGGTGAGCAGACCCCGTCCCTTGCCGCAATGGCGAAGAACACCGCGACCGATATGTGTTCGTCGGTTTGTGACCAGGCTGTCCAGATTCACGGCGGCTACGGCTACATGCGCGAATATGTCGTCGAACGCCTTTACCGCGATGCCCGCCTCTATCCTATCGGCGGCGGCACCCGCGAAATCATGAACGAGATCATCGGCAAAGTAGAGGGCTACTGATTTCTGGTTTTGCGCGCTTTGGCTGAGGAGTTGTTTGATTTCGCTGGGTTACGGAGGGGGAGCGTGTCCCCCTAGGAGGATGCCGCGTGCCAGGGCATCGGCGATCATGGTGGAGAGTTTCTCGACGAAAGCGGGGCCGATTTCGGTGTTGTGAGCGGCCGCTACTTCGTGGACGGTTTCGGTGACGGGTTTGTCGGCCCGTGCCCAGGCTTCGAAGAGGCTCGCGGCGAGAGGATTCAGTTTCCACGGGATCGGCTCGTGGTTTTTATCACGGTAGACGCAGAGGATGGTGGGCTCCTCTTCGTATCCGGAGGACGGGGTAGGTGCCTCATGCACCGGATACGAAAGCCGCAGGACTTTCAGTGCCGGGTTGAGAACGGGGATCCGGTCGAACGCGAACTCGCCCGGCGGGACTCGACTCGGCGGCGCGTATCGCACATCCCACGTGGTGATTTCGTACTGCGCCAAGTCCGAGACCCATGCGGGCTCTTGGTCGCGCCAGCGTGGAATTGCGAACTCGAACAACTCGCGTGGGACATTGCGGAAGTATCTCGTCTTGGGGCCGCCGGTTGCCAGCCACGCATCGATCGTGCGTCCAAAGGCCTCGTCTCCCGCGACGCGCTTGGTACGAGCCAGTGCGACACCAACGACATCGACGAGCCTGTCGCGTACCAGGTCACGGTAGACGAGCCACCGTTCCTTCGATCCCAACGCCGCCAAGTCGGTCTTGCTCGGTTCGAGATCGAAACAGACGCGCTGCATTGCTCCGACGTGATCAGCTAGCACGTTCTTCTCCCGTCGCGCGCTCGTAGATCGCCCACAGCTCATCGATCTCGGCCAACAGCTCGTCCAAAGCCGGGATGTTGCTGTCGCGCTCGAGCAGCACGGGCACTGGCCCTAGTTTTCGTAGCGCGTACTCGAGCAGTTGGTAGACGTCGTCGGGCACCGGCTCACCGTGAGTATCGATCCGAAGCCCGTCGTCCCGCACCAAATGGCCGGCCACGTGAATCTGGACGACTCGATCCGCCGGGATTTTGTCGATGTAGGCCTTGGGATCGAAGCCGAAGTTTCGAGCGTTTACGTAGATGTTGTTGACGTCCAACAAGAGCTTGGCATCGGCTCGTTCGAGGACTTCGACGACGAAGTCGGCTTCCTCGAGTCCGTTCGGGCCCTGCGGCGCGTAGTAGCTCACGTTCTCGAGTGCGATAGGCATGTCGATCGCGTCGCGCACCTCAGAGATGCGTTGCGCGGACGTTGCCACAGCCTCGTCGGTGAAGGGCAATGGTAGGAGGTCGTGAAAGAAGTGCGCGCCCGCCGCACCGATGCAAAGGTGCTCGCTGTGCCACGGAACCTCGAGGTCTTTCAGAAAGCCGCGAAGGGCGGTCAGGTAACCCTCGTCGAACGGCCGGAGCGCACCAAAGCAAGTGGTTAGCCCATGGGTAACGACGGGCCAATCTTCTCGCGCGAGGTCCAAGATCTCTGCATAGCGCCCGCCGCGGTCGACGTAATTTTCCGGATGAACCTCGACCCACGAAACGTTCTTTGGTCGTCGCTCGAGAAGCTCTGTGGCCAAGTCGTACCGAAGGCCGAGTCCAATACCGTGTACTCTTTGAGTCATTTGCAAACAAAAAACCGCGACGACAAATGCCGCCGCGGCTTCCGACATCATGCTGCTCGCGGAGCAGCGTGAGCTTTTTAGTGCTTGGCGCCGCAGCTGCCTTCGCCGCACGAGCCCTCAGCGGCTGCCTCGGCATCCCCTGCCGCTTCCTCGGCGTCGCCCGCCGCTTCTTCAGCCTCTGTTGCCGCTGCGTCCGCGTCAGCCGTTGCCGCCTCTGCGCCGGCCGTGGCCTCAGCCGCTTCCGGACCGTCGTCCGACTTGCATGCTGCGGTCATGCTCAGCGCCACCGTCGCCATTGCGATGATCGTGTGCTTGAGTGCTGAATTCATAGTTCTCTACCCTCTTTCCTGTAAGCGCATCACTTGGGAACCATCCCCGGCCGGCGATGCAATGCGGCGATAGGGACCAATCCCGCACCCCCGCTTCTTCTCAGTAGCGCACGCTAGCCAAACGGATGCCGCGTCGCAAACTAAAAGGGTGGTGTACATGACATGAGAGGGTACGGTCCCATGGGCTCGATGTTTCGCCGGGCGGCTCGGCGATCGCCTCTGGCCATTTTCCAATAAGAAGCTATAAATTTCACGTATTTACGCGATGCCTAAAGATTGGAAAGTCGCCGCGTTCGTTTTGCACATAGGGTGTGCCCATGGGGCTCCCGCGCCTGCCGCCATCGACGGGGCCCCCTCCGCTCGGTACGAGGTTACAATCTTTGACAACTTCGACGGTGCGAAGGTCCACGCGTGCTTCGAAGGATTCACTCTGAGCCACCTCTCGCCCATGGACGGCGATGCGGCACGCAGCATGGGTCGTGCCTGGTCTGATCACGGTGCGCTCAACGTCAGCGCAGGCCGGATCGAGCTACCGACTCCGACGAGCGCGGCGTGCGTTTCGTACGAGACGCGCTTTGCCAACGAGGTGTTTCGCACCCGCGACTCGCGAGCCGTCGTCGTATCTCAGGGGGAATGGCTGTGGCGCCCCGAGCCCTTTCCGTCTGACCTCGACGCGTCCGTCTCGATTGCCCTGCCTTCAGGCGCGCGGGCCTCTCTGCCCTGGGCTCACGATGGCGCGGTCTACAGTCCCGGCGAGGATGCGTTTTACCGAAACGGCTACAACGTCTTCGGGATCTTCTCCGAGGAGCGCTTCACCGTCGGCGGCACGTCCGTCACCGTTGCGCGTCTAAAGCCTCGGCCCACGGACGCGGTCGTGCGCCAATGGCTGACCCGCGCGGTCGGCACGGTGGCTTCGGTTGGGAGCGAGTTCCCGACGAAGCGGCTCCACTTCGTCGTCGTCCCGGTAGACGGGATGGACCGCCCAGTCGCGTTCGGGATGGTTCGTCGCGGCGGGGGTGTATCGGTCCTTCTCATTCCTTCGAGCACGGCTGGGGTCCACGAGCTCGAGGCGGATTGGGTCACAGTTCACGAGCTCTCCCATCTCTGGCTTCCGCGACTCTACCGTCAGGATCGGTGGTTCACCGAAGGCATCGCCACCTATCTGCAAGAGGTCTTGCGTGCGCGCTGTGGTCTTCAAAGCGGCGCGGTTTCTTGGAATCGCATTCGCGATGGGCTCGAACGCGGTCGTCGTTCGGGCACCGGCCGTATCCTCACGAGCGAAAGTCGCGACATGAATCGCACCGGGGCATACTACCGGGTCTACTGGGCGGGGACCGCCTTCGCATTGGAAGCCGACCTTCGATTGCGACGGGAGAGCGGCGGAAAAATGACGCTTCTGCGCGCCCTCGACCTTGCACAGCCTCGACTGGCGAGCCCCCGAGGCCTCGTGCATGCCGAGGAAGTTCTCACAGTGCTCGATGAGGTGAGCGGTTCGGATTTTCTGGTCGAGCTCGGTGCGCGCTATGCCTCGAGCGCACACTTCCCGAGCACGCGTCTTCTCGACGACCCTGCAAGCAAACGAACGCGCAGGGAGATCATGAAGCTCGAACCGGACCGGTGCGCCCCTAGCGCCGAATCGTCTCGATGATTCGGTCGCGTGGTTGAGGTTTCGTTTTCCCGATCTCGAAGCATGTACGGACGCGTTCCGCCCCGCCTTCGAGTCGGGCCCGTTTCGAGGTGTACAGCGTTGCGAGCTCCTGACCAGCCCGGACCCGATCGCCGCGGCGTACGAATAACCGAATTCCTGCGCCCGGATCCACCGGATCCTCCGCTCGCGTTCGTCCTGCGCCCAAACCCATCGAGGCGTAGCCGAGCTCGAGCGGGTCGATCTCCCGGATGTAGCCGGCCTTCGGTGCCGTGACCGTCACTCGATGGCGAGCCACCCGCAGGCGATCCGGCTCGTCGACGACCCGGACGTCACCCCCTTGAGCTCCGACGACCGCCCTCATCTTGGTGAGCGCCGTGCCGTCTCTCAGGACAGCTTCTTGTCGTCGCAGAGCTTCGGCTTTCGACTTCGTGAGGCCCGCCGTCCGAAGCATTTCCGCGCCAAGGGCGAAGGTGATCACCCGCAAATCCTCGGGACCGCCGTCGTGTAAGACCTCGAGCGCTTCCACCGCCTCGAGTGAGTTGCCGATCGTGTAGCCGATGGGACTGCTCATGTCCGTGAGCAACGCGGAGACTCGTTTGCCCGCGAGTCGACCGACTCGCACCAGGCTGCGCGCCAGCTCTTTGGCCGAGGATGAAGTCTTCATGAATGCACCGCGTCCGACCTTGACGTCAAGCACGAGGCCATCGATGCCCTCCGCGAGCTTCTTCGACAGAATGCTTGCGGTGATCAAAGGAATCGACTCGATCGTGCCTGTGACGTCGCGAAGGGCGTAGAGGCGCCGGTCCGCCGGAGCGAGATCGCCGGTTTGCCCGATGAGGGCACAGCCTATCTTTCGTAGTTGCGCTCGAAACTCCTTCACGGATAGGTCGACACGAAAGCCAGGAATCGCTTCGAGCTTGTCGAGCGTTCCGCCGGTGTGGCCGAGTCCTCTCCCGCTCATCATCGGGACCGCCACGCCACAGGCTGCCATGA
>JAPUKT010000261.1 GCA_027295555.1 Deltaproteobacteria bacterium | reverse complement strand
GGGGCACCAGGAGATTCAAGAAGTTGGCGCCGATGAACCCGGCGCCTCCGGTGACCATGACCTTCATTCTATTCCCGGGGAAGCGGGCCCCAGCATAGCGGGACGGCTACACACATGCACACCTGAGCGGCCCCTAGCGATACATGTGCTCGGTTTCCTTGCTGACCATGCGAATCGCAGCGCGACGGGGCAGAATGCGTGCCAGGAGGGCGGCGCCGAACCGATTGCGGCGCCCGGACACACCCGTGGGGTGCTGCCCAAGGTCCGCGAGCGCTTGTTGCGTGACTTCGTCTGGCTTCATGGGGCGCGCAAGCCAACTGGAGGGAGTGCGGTCGGTCGACTGTTCGAAGCTCGGGGTGAGGGTCGCGCCCGCAACGCAAGCGAGGACGTCGACTCCTCGTTCGTGAAGCTCATACCAGAGGCCTTCCGCGAGGATCCGGTCGTAAGCCTTCGTGGCGGCATAGTTGGCGACCATTGCAGTGCCCTGATACCCACTCATCGAAGACATCAGGATGATCCCTCCCCTGCCGCGCGCGGCAAGTCGCTGGCCGAAATAGTGGGACACGACGAGCTGACCGCGCACATTGACATTGATGACGTCGAAGTGGTCCTCGAGTCTCACATCGAGGAACCTCCCGATCGGGGAGTAGGCAGCGTTGTAGATCACCAACCCAACGTCGATGTCTTCAGTGGCGCCCTTCAGACCGTCGAGCAGGTCCGGCGCACCGAGGTCGAGGGATTGCGATTTGACCTCAACCCCATGCTTCGCGCGGAGCTCCGATGCGAGCTCCTCGAGCGGCCCCGCACGGCGCGCCAATAGGACGAGGTTCAGCCCGCGCCCCGCCAGGCGACGTGAATACGACGCACCGATTCCTTCCGAGGCTCCGGCAACGACCGCCCACGGACCATAGCGCTCACGAAACGAAGCCATGTCAGGCCAACTCGGTGAAGGGAGTCTCGGTGTTGTACATCCGCTTGATGACGTAGACCGGGAATAAAAACCAAGGCACATTTAGCGCGAGCACGAGCAGTGGGGCCGGCGTCGCGTGCGGACCCATGAACTCTTCGCCGAGAATGATCGTCACGTTAGTCATCAATACCGAGGCCCAAATGATGCTCGGAATGCGGATCCAGTTCTTGCCCTTCGTCCACGCGTAAATCGCAAAGAGGTAGAACGGCCCGAAGAACAAGGAATCGATCCAGATCGTCATTCGCCACCACGCCGGGCGCGCGATCAGAACCGGATCGAAGTTGTTCCCGTACCAGTGAATCAGATCCACCGCGGGAGAGGGTGGCCAGAACGGGTACTCCCAGTCACCACTGATATCGGGCAAGACGATCTGCTCGAGGTCGACGACGTAGGTGATGAAAAGGATGTTGATCCAGAAGAAAACCAGAACTGCGATGTCGCCCTTGCGGCGAGACAACGGAATGACGCGCTCCATGAAAACCCTCTTTCGGCCAAGCTCGGGGCGAGGGTACTCGCGGCGACGTAAAAATCTATCCCTATTCGGGCCCGGGCAACTTGCTTTGTGGCAGAAACCCGAGGCCAACCATGAAGCGCGCCATCTCGATGAGATACTCGCCGCGGTCCAGGTGGATGATGTGACTCCCCGGGAACCAATGGATTCGGCAACGATTCCAGTGATCCCACAGCAAGCGAGAGTGCTTGGGCGGCGCCAACCGGTCCCCCACACCCGAGACGATCATCAGCCTGTCCGAAGAGAGCACCGGCGCATAGGTCAACGGACAACTGACAGCGACCAGGCGCCGCGCATCGGACAGATCCATACGCATGGTGGCAAGCGCGCCCCGCAGCATCCAACCAATGGGCTGCCACTCGAGCACGAGGTCCGCGAAGCTCACGATGGGGACGTTGGGAATTGCGAACGACAGCCGCTCCTCGACGCTGGCCAGCATCGCACTGGTGAACCCACCCAGGCTCAAGCCCGTCACCCCCACCTGCTCGACACCGCGCTCGTTTTGGAGCCAGTCGAGAAGGATGCGAAAGTCGAATACAGACTGAGCGACCGCCTCGTTGAGCCGCGATGGGCCACCGGCAAAGTAACCGTAGCCGGAGAACGGGGAGAAGCGTGTCTGCCGCGGGCCATGAAACGGCAGGGTAAAGAGCACGATGTCGCAGCCCATTCGATAGAACCAAGGGAGGGCAAAGAACCACTCGTTGATCAGGTACCAGTCTGCCGTGAACCCGTGAATTGCAACGATGGTCGGCCGCGGGCCATCACGGTGTCGCAACATGCGAGCGCGTGCGACGCGGTTCGCACCGTGACGAAGATACCGTTTGCGTTGCGAAGGATTGACAGGCTCGAATGGGCTATCGAAAGAGAGCGCCTCGCGGGTTCCATCTTCGGGCTGGAACCGGGGAAACCAGCGGCCCTTCTCGGCGCGCACCCGCACTCCCGAAGGAGGCGTCTCGAAGAATCGCTTCGGGTCACCCGACTCGGCGATCTCTCCGTAGAAGTCCGCATCGTGAACAGCCCGCCGCAGTTGCACGGGATTGTAGCCGACCGGGATAGCCATGCTGGAGATCATCGAAGCACAGGCGGTGCGCAACGCGCGATCAAACGTCGCAGCGGCGCCTACTCTGATCCGGTCGGTGAAGGCCAGGTCGAAGCCCTCGGGACGTCGTGCGAAATCTCGGTCGAGCTCCTCCCACCAGTGGCCTTGGGCTAGGAGCGGCGGTGCACGTAGGCAGGATTCGTGCGCGATCCGGGACACCACCGAGGATTCGGTCATCCCCCCAAGCATAGCGGATCGCGCGCGAATCGGGCCAATTGTAGTGTCAGCAGCCCTCCGCGACCTCGAACGGGAGGGCGCCCAGCAGCGCCCCCGCGGGGCTTCGTACCTCGACACGCCACAGCCCGACCTCGTCGGCAAATCGCGTATAGGCCCACGTTCGCCATCGAGGAACGTTCGGCGGCACGACGAGCTCCACCCCACCACTGATCTTCCCGGAGGGACCGACGAAGAACACGGTCACGGTTTTTGCCTCCGACGACTCGTTGCTGACATCGAGGAACGCGTAGATCTTCTCCTCGTAGTGCCCAAAGACCGCAGAAGCTGCGAGTGGCTCACGGCCTTCGACCTCGGGTGCAGTGATGAGGCGATGGATGGTGATGCCGTCGTTGCT
>JAPUKT010000260.1 GCA_027295555.1 Deltaproteobacteria bacterium | reverse complement strand
CGGACGTCGTAGATCTGAGACGCGGGGATCTTGTCGCGGGCTTTCATGCCTCGCTCGAGGCCAATGCGGGCGTACTCCAGCCAGAATGCGCCCAGCTCCTCGATGTCGAGGCTCCGTCGAAGCTTAGACACTATCCGCGCCGAGAGACTGCAATGCGAAGCGAGCGCTTTGGTGATGTCTCGGTGTGTGAAGATCACGCGCGCGTCGGGATAGACGGTCATGAGCGCATCCATGTTCCAGATGTGCCAAGGGCATTTCAGCACCCAGCGTTCCGACGAGCGTTGCGCGTCGAGAATTTTGAGCTGCAGCTTGTGGGATTCGTATGGCTCCGTCATGTCCCACTCGAGCATCTCCATCGCGTAAGAATACGCCCCGAAACCGACCCAGAACGAGAGTACGGCCATGTCGTTTTCGAGAAGAAAAAAGTCCTCCTCGTAGGAGTCGGGGGTGACGTGGTGGGCGACGCCCTGGTCGGGGGCCGCGCTTTGGTTGAACCCGAAGGTGAACTTCGCTTGAGCCCGCCTCCAGGGAACATCGCCGAGTGGGTCACCGAGGCGCCCGAGCGGATACGAAAGCTCCCAGGCCTTGGCGATGCGATTGTTGGGGTCAGCGGACAGAACGTTGTGTAGAAACGTGGTGCCAGTTCGGAAAAACCCGGTGATGACGAGTGGACGCTCGATGTCGACCTCGTCGAGCTCGGGGTGGCGCCTCGCAAAGTCGATGATTCGAAGACGATTGCTCAGATGCCAATTCAACACGTAGCGCGCCGCAAAAAGGCCAGTGGTGTTGAGATTCGCCTCGTTCAGGCCGGCCACGGCCGAGTCGAGGCGTGATCTGAAGCCACCCTCCCCGAAGTCGCGCAACCCGGTGACACGCTCGGCGAGCTTCATCGCGCGGTCCGCGTCGATCGGGATCAGCCGCTTGCTCAGCCCGTCGAGCTTGTTGACGAGAGAGAAGGGGAACCCGGGCTTCAGGTCTTCGGGGGTTTCGCTCATGGTTCGATCTAGTAGAACGACTGAGCGAATGTCGCAACTGCAACAACGCAACCTTCCTGTCCGGACCGGCTTTGCCCTGTTCGTCGCTGGCAACGCGCTTGCGTTCGCCGGGCTCGGCCTGGCTGCATTCGGATTGGCGCATGGCGGCTACGTGGCGTTCGTCATCGGGCTCATGGGTGCAGGAGAAGTCCTCATCCTTGGCAGCATTTTGTTTCTCGGTGACGATGGATATCAACGTCTCGAAGCTCGAACGTCCCTCATTCTTCGGCGCGCAGCGGACACGAAGACGATAGAGGTCACCCGGGGCCGGCACCGCTTTGGGATCGCCCTTCTCGTCGTGCACGTGCTTGGCTATTTCCTCGTCTGGGCCTCCGGGATCATCGCGTACACGCGAGCCACCCTCGACGACCCACTCCCGACGATCGGAGGGCTCACGTTCGAACAGCAAGGCCCAGCGTTCGTCTGGGCGGTGGTGGTTTGCGAGCTTCTATTCGCCACGGCGATCTACGTCCTCGGTCCAACCTGGTGGGAACGCTTTGAAAGCCTCTTTCGCTACGACGACACGTCCGGGACAAGAGAGGAAGCGGCCGCAAAACAGCCCTCGGGGCTTCGCTATCGGCTTGGTCTCGTCGTGTTCGTCGTCGGCAACCTGCTTGCCGCATCGGGCCTGATCCTTCCAGCCCTCGGGCTTGCACGAGGCAACGCGGTGGGCCTCATCGCGGTGCTGATGGCCGCAGGCGAAATCGTCTCGCTGGCAAGCATTTTCCTCCTGGGAAAAGAGGGCTTCAAAGAGCTCAAGCATCGTCTTTTCTCGGCTCTGAAGCGGACGCCCCCCGGGGGGCGAGTCTCTGCCATACGGCACCGTGTGGCGATCACGTTTCTCGTTCTGTATCTCGTCGCTCAAGTCGCCGCCGTCATGCTGCCGATCGCGGCGCACTACGGCTCTACGGGGCACGGGGCGTTCCCCGAAGTCCTAGGCCTCGACCACGACGAACAACTTCGATGGTTCGTTGGGCTCTTGGTGACTGCCGAAGTGTTGTTCTTCGCCGGGGTCTACACGTTTGGGGCGGACTGGTGGGGGAGATTCCGGGATCTATTCGAGTGGGAGGGCCACGCCTAACGGTACAAGCCCCGAAGTTTTCGTCAGAACATGACCTTCGCGCCGAAGTTGAGCGAGAGCTCGTTGATCTTGCCGTTGACGCCTACCCTCGTAATCGATGACGGGTCGTACTGGGCCGGAACGCGGATGCCCAAGGCCTGCCCACGCCCGTGCGCGTAGCGGAAACCAATCGCGATCGCCAAGCCAATCCCGTCCTTCTCGTCGGCTTCGACATCGGGGCGATCAGGATAGACCTCTCGGTTCGAGAAAAGAAAACCGAGGTGCACACCGTAGAAATTGACGTCGGTCGTGGCGAAGGGGGCCACGGCGAGCCTGTCGGTTTGGCTGCGGTCGGTGAATAGGCCAAGGCCGAGCTTCACGAACTTCGTCAGTCGAAACGCACTGCCGATCCCACCGTTGACGACGCCTTTGAGATCAAGGTCGAGGTCCGGCGTTCGTAGCCGCCAGTTGATGACCAGGTCGCCCTCGATCCATCCCCACGGCGCGATGTACGCGACGCCCGCGCGCACGTTGCCGGGCTCGACACCCCACCATCCGCCGCGTGCGCTGCGGGATTCCTCGCCTCCTGACGACTGAGGATTGGCGGGATCGACCGTGCCCGCCGGAGGTGCTTGTCCGAAGGTCGTCGAAAATCGTTCTAGGAGCGCGAACACATAAGTAGGCGACGCGACCGAGAAGCCTACCCGCACCTCTTTGATTGGGACCCATTGGAACCCGGCTTTCAACTGCAAACCAAAGCCGGTTTGGGTCAC
>JAPUKT010000026.1 GCA_027295555.1 Deltaproteobacteria bacterium | reverse complement strand
GCTAGATCCGGGTGGCTCGGGTCGAACACGTCCGGCTCCAGATAGATCAGCTGCTCGATCGGTACTGCCGCTCGGGCGGCTTCTTCTGCCTTGTTGATCGTGGCTGCGACCCCGGCGGTGTCGAGTGACGGGTCGAGTTGGATCTTCGCGCCTACCAGAAGCTCGTCGGGCCCGATGTGTTGGGTGCGCATGTGGATGACCTTCGTAACACCGTCGGTTCCCTCGATGGCGGCAACGATCTTTCTGCGCATCGGTTCCCGTGCCGACTCTCCGATGAGGAGACTCTTCATTTCGAAGACGAGCACCCCGGCGATAACCACCAACAAGACACCGATCGAGATGGTGGCAAGAGCGTCCCAACGTGAATCGCCCGTGATGGCGGAGACCGATATGCCGACGAGGGCGAGCGCGAGGCCCGTCAGCGCCCCCAAGTCTTCGAGCAGCACGACAGGCAGCTCGGGCGTCCGGGAGTGTCGGATGAACGACCACCACGAAGCGCGCCCTTTGAGAGGTCGCGATTCGTTCACAGCGGTGCGAAAAGACGCTCCTTCGAGAAAGACCCCTAGTACCAAGATCCCGATGGCCCACTGCACGTTGGCGATCTCGTGGCTGTCCTCGCCGAGCCTGTGCCACCCCTCGTAGATCGCGAAGAGCCCGCCGAGCGTGAACAGCACGAGCGCAACGATGAAGGCCCAGAAGTACCGTTCGCGTCCGAAGCCAAATGGATGCTCCATCGTGGCTTCCCGCTCGGCTTGTTTGCTGCCGAGCAGGAGCAGCGCCTGGTTCGACGTATCGGCCACTGAGTGGATCGCCTCGGCAAGCATCGATGAGGAGCCCGTAAATACGTACCCCACGGACTTGGCAACCGCGATGCCGAGGTTGGCCAGAAGCGCTGCGATGATCGCTTTCTTGGAGCCAGATACCATGGCGCGAGGCTAGGGTTTTCTCGCGCTCCGCTCAACCGGTTTGTTCGGCGCGCGCTTCGGCCAGAAGGCCGCGGCACCAGTCGAGGGCGTCGAGCTCGCTTCGGAATGCTTTCGTAGGGTAGGCCCGGTCCGTCTTCATCCAGAGGTAGGCTTGATAGAAGTGCTGTTCCACCCACCCCGACAGCAGCGCGGCCTCTCCGAGCATGTGGTGGCCTCGCAGCTCGCTGTACTCGTTGACCTTATCGAAAAAGTGTTTTCGAAGTTTCGGCGTGACGATCTTGACGTCGAGCGGCCTCGCGTCAGCGATGACGACGATCGGCTCGTTCGCCGCGACGGCGAGCATGTTCTCGAAGTTCCGATCGATCGCTTCGTGATTGCTAATCCTCGGAAAAATCATCCGGACGACCGGGAAGTCCGTCGTGTCGATGACGAAGCACCGCTCGTCGTCCATCACGTGGTTCACCCCCATAGCTTCACTATATCCGCTGCGCTCTCCGAAACACACAAACCCCCAAAACCCGTAACTCCCATCGGCTTTTGCTCATAGCGCGCCATCCGTTCCAGCGTCCTCACCGCCATCGGTGCCAGCGTCTTCGCAAGTTAGGCATACCTCCACCAGACAGTTCTGCCGTTCTTCCCATTCCGCATTGCAACTCATCGGCTCGCAGGCGTTCTCGGTCAGGCAGACGTAATACACACGCGTCTCATCCGGGCATGCTGCGTTCAGGGCCTCGTCGATGACGATGGGACAGCCGGGGAACTCGGAGCAGGCGGTGCAGTATGTGAGTGCGACAGGGTCAGGAGGTTGAGATCCAGACGACTTGCACGCAGCCGAGAGTATCAGTCCCGCCAGTAGCATGAACCCGAAGCCTCTCATCACGGCGCTCACGACCGTCCCACATACACAAGATCCTCGAATGGCGTTTTCCATGGTCGCCGCCATAGTACATCGAAAGACGTGACTTCGAGCGAGATTCATCACGGTTTGTATCGGGCCATACGTCGGCGCTTCGTGACAGTGGCCATGGTTGAGCGCGTAGACGTTCGCGGCAAAAGGATGATCGTCACCGGGGCCACGCCTGGCTCGCTCGGGTTCGAAACCGCGCTCACTCTCGCCTCATGGGGCGCCTCGGTCGTGGTCACCACGCGGTCGAACACGGACGCGGCGGTCGATGCGCTACGAACACGGCTCGGGGACGACGACTCCCAAGGTTCGATCGACGGACATCCCATGGATCTCTCCGATCGAAGCTCCGTCGAACGCTTCGCGCGTTGGTATCGCGAGACCCATAGCGATCGCCTCGACGTGCTAGTCAACAACGCTGGGATCCACCTCGACCTCCTCTCTCAGTGGAAGGAGCCGCATCTTTCCGACGATGGCTTCGAGATCCAGTGGCGCGTGAACTACCTCGGCACTGCGCAGCTGACTCACTTGCTCCTGCCTCCGCTGAAGCAGACCAGCGAGGCCACTGGCGACGCCCGGATCGTCAATGTGGTTTCGAAGCTTCACTTCAAGGGGTCGAACGATCAGCTTTTCGAGCGCACGAAGCCATACGACTCGTGGACGGCTTACGGTCACTCCAAGCTCGCGCTCGTTCACATGACGCTGGAGCTTCAGCGACGCTTTGCGGCGTCCTCTCACTTGCAGGCGTATTGCTTGCATCCGGGCTCGGTCTTCACCAACGTTGCCGACCGAGGTCTTGTTGGCACAGGGATCGTCGAGGCGGTTCGCAAGGCGCTGTCACCCGTCGAAGCCTTCATCCTGAAGACACCGAAGGAGGGTGCGCAGACCCAGATCTACTGCGCGACCCATCCGGGGCTCCGGGGAGGCCTCTACTACGATGAGTGTGAACCTTCGGAGCCGAGCGAAGACACGCAAGACGCCAACACATCAGCCCGCCTTTGGTCGGAGACCGAGGCTTGGCTCGGGTCCGAGTAGCTCCTGGCAAAAAATGCGTCCCCAACCGCGAGTTTCGTGCTACCAACTGGCGCTGCGGAGGGAATGACTATGGTGAAGACACTCGTGTTCGGTTTGTTGGCGGTGGGGACGGTCGCAGTGTTGGCGAGTTGCTCCAAGGGCGGCCCCCCGACGACACCGGAGCAGGCAGCAGAAGACCGCGCCCAGAGTCTCGAGGCCTACGACTTCCCGATCGGGTCCACCGACATCGAGGGTGGAGCGGCGGTTTTCGAGGAGTTCTGCGAGGGTTGTCACCCCGGAGGCGAAGAGGGCGACGGTCCGAAGATCGCTGGGATAAGCGAGTCGGCCTCGGAGTTGCGGTTCAGGGTCCGCAGTGGCGGCGACGATATGCCGGCGTTCGATTCGAGCAAGATCAGCGACGAAGATCTCGAGGCCCTCGTTGCCTACACCGTCACCCTTGGTGTGGTAGATCCATCACTTTAGCCCCTCGGGCCCTAGCCCCACCCGCCGCCCCTAGCGCCAGACGAAACGTCTCGCTCCCGAGCGCGTATAGAGGTCCATGAAACAAGGATTTCGTAGCGCGTTGCTCGTAGCGCTGGGCATCGTTTTCGTCACCTCCACCGCGTTCGCGGCACCGCTGAAGCTCGACCGTACCCACAGCAAGGTCAGCTTCACCGCGGAAACGCTGCTGTTCGACGTCGACGGCGAGTTCGGTGAATTCACCGTGGAAGTCGAGGGGGATCCGGCCAAGCCCGAGACGGTCAAAGTCAAAATGACCATCAACGTCGCGTCGATCGACACGAAGAACCAGAAACGGGACGATCACCTGAGGAGCCCGGATTTCTTCGATGCCAAGACGCACCCCATCATCACCTTCACCTCGACCAGCATCAAGAAGAAGGGCAATCAATTGATCGTCAAGGGCAAGCTCACGATGCGTGGCAAGAGCAAGCAGGTCACCATCCCGTTCAAGGTCGCCAAGGGCAAGAACGGCGCAGGTGTCGACACGACGACTTACAAGGGAAAGCTCACGATCGACCGCAACGATTTCGGCGTTGGGACCGGCAGCATCGTAGCCAAGATCAGCCTCGAAGACGAGGTCGACCTCAAGTTGTTGGTCGTCACCTTCGACTGACCTGGTCGCCCGATGCTAGTTTGCGTCGGGCGTCAGCACGGGGCTCACGCGGAGCACTTCGCCGCTGGTGTCACCGCCGTCGGTCGTGACGTACAGCAAACCGTCTGGCCCCATGCGCGGCGAGCGCAGGCGCACGTCATTCTCGATGTAGCGACCCCCGTCCGTCACGTTGCCTTGGGCATCGACGAAGTAGATGTGCAAGTGCTTCGCCTTCAAAGTCGCCACCGCAAGCACGCCGTCCCAGTCGGCCCACAGCGAGCCTTCGATGAAAGCGGCCCCAGAGTATGCCAGCGTCGCTGAGCCCGTGGACCACACCGCTTCGACCGCATCGGGAAACTTGCTGGTGTCGGTCATGGGCACGGACTCGTCGTAGCCAGGGCCCGAATCTGGCTTCGGATCCCACCCGAAATTGCCCGCGACGAGGAGATTGATTTCGTCGTCGATCGAAGGCCCGTGCTCCGCCGACATCCCGAGGTCGTCCGCTCCGCGAAACGCCATCCCTTGAATGTTCCGATGGCCCTTCGAGAACCAGAGACGCCCATCGCCGTTGCCGGGAGCCGCATTTCCGTCTCGATCGATACGGAGAACCTTGCCCCCGAGCGAGTCACCGTCTTGAGGATTGGTGCCGATCGCCGCGTCGCCGGTGCCCACCCACAAGTAGCCGTCGGGACCAAAGCGCGGCCGGCACCCGCTGTGCCTTCCGGTGCTGTACGGCATACCCATGACGATGTCGCTGCGGTCGAGGACACTGTCGCCGTTGGGGGTGCTCAGCGTATACCGAACCAGCCGCACGTCCGTTTCGCCCCCAGCGTTCGAGCACAGGCAGACGTAGACGTAACCATTGCTTTCGAAGCTCGGGTCGACCTCGAGCCCCAGCATTCCGCCTTCACCATTGGCGACCAAGTCGTTCGGTTCGATGACGAACGGCTCCTCGTCGATTCCGTCGACGTACACGTTGAGCCGGCCCGGCCTTTCGGTCACCAGCACGGTGCCATTCGGAAGCCATGCGATATCCCACGGATTGGTAAGGCCCGAAATCACCGGGATGGGGTCGAGCCCGGAGACCGTGCCACCTCCGCCCGTGCCCCCGGTCGCTGCGCCGCCCCCGGTGCCGCAATCACTGCAACCGCCACTTCCGCCACATCCGCCGATCACCAAGCAAGAAATCGTTATCAGCCCCAAGATGCTTCGAATAATCCTATGCATACGCGCTTCCCCCGATCCCCCAATTAGCCATCAGCTCGGTGTTCGCGCCAGCTGGCCAAGAGCCCTCGCCGCCCGATACGGCGTGCATTGGTAGCGGCAGGATGTCACAGTCTCCCCTTTCCCGCAGGATCAACGTGAGCTCCAACGTCATTCGAAGCACGCGCAGCACGTCCCCCAATCGCACGCTCAAAGCTCGACAGATGCTCGGCAAGTACCGCATTCGTCGTCGCGTCGGGGCTGGTGCGTTCGCGACCGTTTACGAGGCTTACGATACCATCGAAGGGATTCGCGTCGCTCTGAAGGTGCCGCACCGCGATCTTCTCGCGAAACACTCCTTGGCCGAAATCCACCGGGAGGTACGTCTCACCGCGCGGCTCGAGCACGAGAACATCCTCCCGCTTCGTAACGCCATGATGATCGACGACCACTTCGTCATCGCCACACCACTCGGGCAGCAGACGCTCACGGATCGGTTGCGATATCGATTGGGTCCCACGACTGCGCACTCGTATTCGGAGCAACTGATCGCCGCACTCGCTTACGCGCACGAAAAACGGATCATTCATTGCGACATCAAGCCCGACAACGTGATCATTTTCGAAGGCGGTGAGCTTCGGTTGGCGGATTTTGGCATTGCCAAGGTTGCGATGAAGACACGCACCATCGCGGGGTCGGGGCAGGGCACCGTCGGTTACATCGCCCCCGAGCAAGCCATGGGGAAGCCGTCGTTTCGATCCGACGTGTTCTCGCTCGGGCTTGTGATGGTCCGTATGTTCTCCGGGCATCTGCCCGAGTGGCCGTTCGATTGGCCCCCGCAGGGCGCGGATCGGCTTCGGAGGACGCTCAGTCGCGACTTTATCCACTTTTTGCGCCGTTCGATCGAGGTTCGTGAGCGAAAGCGGTTTCGCGATGGTGCTCAGATGCAAAAGGCCTTTCGACGATTGGCGCCCAAGGCGCTCCGCGTAACCAACGGGAGAGGGGCTGCGTGAGCGATAGCCACATCTTCGCGGATGTGGATTTGAGGCAAAGCGAGTGCTTCGCTTTCGCAGGTGGCGAGGCCGCTGTATTGAGTGCCCGAAAGCCCGAGCGCGAAGGCCCGAACGAAGACGCCGCAGCGCTGATCTCGATCGGTGACCGCACCGGCGTGGCTATCGTCTCGGATGGTGCCGGCGGGCATCCTGATGGTGCCGCCGCGGCTGCGATTGCCGTGAAGGCTGTGTGCGATGCGGTGTCTGCCGTTGGCGATGAAGCTCGAGGTCTTCGCGAAGCGATCATCAATGGCTTTGAATCCGGCGACAAAGCGATCTCGGCGCTAGGCACCGGTGCCGCCGCGACGCTTGCGGTCGTCGAGATCCAGGGCAACACCATGCGTGCTTACCACGCCGGCGACTCGATGGTGCTCGTGACGGGGCAGCGTGGTCGCATCAAGTGGCTGACCGTTCCGCACTCTCCGGTCGGTTACGCGGTCGAGGCGGGATTCCTGGATCGAGGAGAGGCGCTCCATCACGAGGACCTGCACTTGGTGTCCAACCTCCTCGGTGGGCAGGACATGCGCATCGAGCTTGGGGCGACGCTGACACTGGCGCCGCGAGACACGGTCGTGCTCGCGAGCGATGGCGTCAGCGACAACCTGCACCTCGACGAAATCGTCGAACGGATTCGCAAGGGCCCCTTGCGTACGGCTGCCAATGAGCTTGCGAGCCTCGGCGCGAAACGGATGCACGCCCCCACCGAGGGCGCACCCTCAAAACCGGACGATTTGACTTTCATTGCCATTCGGCGACGTTCCACCAGAGGGCGCAAGGCCGGCCCAACAGCTGGCGGCCGAGGGAGTTGAGGTCATCGAGCTCATGCCGGGGTGAACGCGGGCTCGATAACGCCCTCAGTAGCCGAGGCGGACGCCGGTCGTCGTACGGGCAACGACGAAAAGCACGTTCTGCTCGAACCCGTGCCAGTCTCCATAGCGCTCTTCCAGCTCGTCATAAAAGAAAGAGAACGCGTTCTCGAGCGTTTCCCTGTCTCGCGGAACCTCCCGCCCGAATTTTTCCATCGTGCGGAGACCGAGCTCTTGTAGGTACTTCAAGAAGTCGACGTAGTCGACCAAGTCTTGTTTCTTGCCATAGCCAAAGTGACTTGGCACGAAGATATCGAAGTCGAGCGCCGCCAGTCGCTCCATCGCTTTGATCGCACCGGGGAAGTAGTAGTCCGGGCCGCCGATCGGCAATATGGTGCGCACGAGCGCAAAGTCGGCCGTCCACAACAGGCGTTCCTTCGGGAGGTAGACCGCATAGAGCGTGTCGGTGTGCGTCTTGCCGAGATCGAGTAGTTGGATCTCGACTCCGCCAATCGTGAGCATTTGATCCCCGTCGATGAGCTTGGTTGGCGGAAGCACGCGTGACGCGTCTAGGTCAGCCCAATACGTGGGACATTTTTGGTGAGCCACCACCTCTTGCGGGTCCAACACGGCCCCACCCTCAGTGTGGTCGAGGTGATAGTGGGAGTAGAAAAGCGTGTGCACCGGCCGAGTCAGCCCGGCCTCTTTCAAGTGCTTCTTCAGCGCGGTCGCGGCGTCTGAATTGAAAGGGTCGGTAATGACCAAACCCTCTTCGGTGTCGATGACGATGCTCCGGTACCAAGTCCACCGATACGTATAGACACGATCGGTGAGCTTCACGAGCTCACTTCCGTCGTATTCCTGAGGTCCGAAATAGCTCGCCAGGTCGCCTACCGCGGACTTCATGATGGCTTTTCGAGGATTGCAGGAGGACACGAACAGTCCGGCGACGAGAGTCGTGACCAGCAGCACGTAGGGTGGGGTGCGTTTCATCCGCTGACACTACTCCCGTGGGGCGGGAGCTGGAAGACCTCCTCGCGAGATCCAAAGATCCCTAGGCGATCTGCGGTTCACCGGTAGGCTGCAGTTTTGTGGACGGCGCAACGCTGCCTTCCGGATAATGACCCACATGAAGAAGTTACATCTTTCGGTACTCCTCGTTGGACTCGGCTCGCTGCTCGTCGGCGGCTGCGGGAGCGACAGCAATGACGGCTCCGGTCTGATCGACCCCTCCGACCCGAACGCCCTTTCGCAGGTAATTGTGATTCCGGGCGCAGAACGCGTGGAAGGCCAACCGCCCGCCAGCTCCGGCGACCCGGACGCACCGACGATCTCTGGTGGGGCGGATCTGGAGACGGGCAGTGGAGAGCAGGCTGTCATCAATGTGAGCTACAACTCTCCCACGGGCTATGTGGACTGTTATGTGCAGGTGATTGGCGCGGACGACTACTTCGTGATTACCGCTCCGGATACCGCGACCTCGGGGACGATTCAGATCCCGGTCAACATTCCGGTGAACGTCGACTCAGGCGTCTTCGATCTCTACACCTGCATTGCCGGGGCGAACGGCGGGGTGTCGAACCCGATCACGACCGGTGTGGACGTGACATACACAGGCAACCCCGGTGGCGGAGGCGGAGATGTCATCTGCGCCTCGGATGACCCGAGCGTCGGCTCGATCATCCCCTGCCCTAACGGCCAAGCACTCGACTTCTGCATCGATCAAGGCGCTGGCAGTTGTTACTACACGGTAGGTGGAAACCGCATCGAGTGTGGAAACTGCCTCGCCGACTCCAACGTGATCGTGGACTGTGCGCAACGCGCCGTCGAGATGTGCATCTAGCGCAATCTGCCATCAGCTTTGGGTCCGATGAAGAAAGCCATCGCCATCGTGGTCGCCGCGTTGCTGGTCGTATTGGCAGCGCTCGGCTACTACCTCTTTCGGCCCCTGCCGGTCGAGCCTACGCCCGCAGACTTTCACTGCTATGACCTCGGTCAGGGCGCGTACGTGCCGCTCGAGGTGCCCGAACAGGCGTTCGGCGTCGGTCTCTCGTATGCGGGCCACATCCAAGAGACCGCATCCGAGTTCGACCCGGACGCGACCCCACCTGTGTTCAAAAAGAGCCCACGCGGCGCGGTCAGAACGGATGCCAACGTTCACTTTCCGACCCCGGACGAGCTGATCCAAACCGCCGACGCCTTCGAGCTCGGGCTAGGCGAGACCCTTCGCGCCGATTTTCCCGATCTCTCGCCCTTGCTCGATTACGAAGTCGAAATGGGGTTCGTCCTGTTTGAAGACATCGACCCTTCGCAGCTCGACAGCCCGACGTTCGCTCCGCGGCTCGGTTTCTTCATCGTCAACGACGTATCTGCGCGTTCAATCGGGATTTTGGGCGAGGGCCGACCCAACCGATACGCATACTGGGGGGTATCGAAGAGCTTTCCCGGTTTCATGCCGATCGCCGACAAGGCTTGGGCGCCCGAAGAAGCCACGCCGAACGGCATTCCTTGCGTCGAGATCGAAACGATCGTCAACGGTGAAATCCGCCAACACCAGTCCACCGACAATCTGATCTACACGCCCGTCGAAATGCTGCGATTCATCCATGCCGAGTTCCCCGACGCGCCGCTCAAAAAGGGGACCATCGTACTCACGGGCACCCCCGGCGGTGTGGCGATGACGACGCCCCGTTGGTTGGCTCGCCTCGGAAATCTATTGGGGCTCAGCCGCTTCAGGAAGCTCTCGACCAAGCTCGACGGAGACACCTCCCGCTTTCTGAGGGCCGGCGACAAGGTCACTGTGCGCGGCCAAGGCCTCGGCAAAGTGAGCGTGACGATCACCCCTTAGCACCGCTAGGGGGCATCGACGACGACATCGCGAAGTTGCTCGCCAAGAAACTTCGCCTGAGCGTCCAACTGCACTGAAGCGGTCACACCGGCGCCGAGGTAGCCCTTGAGCAGAAAGTTGAGCGCACCGATATTGGGCAGCGCGTAGCACTCGATCTCCCCGTCGAATGGCTCAGGCAGATGCTCGCGCACCCAGTGCTTCGTCAATGTTGCGCACAACCACGGGTAGTGGCTGATGTCTCGAACCCAAAAACCGACGTTGGCGTCGCCGCCTTTGTCGCCCGAACGCGCGCCACAAAGCGTGCCGAGCGGTACCCGTCGCGTCGTTTGGAGCGAGACGCTCTCCGGGCGTTCGAGAGGGATCCATTGGCGGGTATCAGCCGACTCCGGCGGCAGCGGTGGACACGCGTACTGCTTCGAGACCCCGTCCAGCTCTACCGTCGTCGTCACCAGCTCGCGGGGCAC
>JAPUKT010000259.1 GCA_027295555.1 Deltaproteobacteria bacterium | reverse complement strand
GCGCCGTCTCGGTCCACGACGCGCTGCGCCTCGAACTCGATTGGTACGACTCCGGCATCGAGACGGCGGGACAGCTGGGCTCGGTCATCAAGGCCTGCATGGCGGTAGCGGCGGGACTCGCCAATCACGTGCTCTGCTTTCGCAGCGTATGGGAAGGCAGCGCCCAGGGGTCGAAGGGGCGCTCGGCCGTCATGCCGGGCGGCGACGTCCGTCGCCCCTCGCGCGTGCCGTCGGGCTTCATGGAATGGACGCTGCCCTTCACGGCGCCCTCGGCGGCGGTCTGGATTGCGATGTTCGCCCGGCGTCATTTCCACCTCTACGGCACCACCCGCGAACAGCTGGCCCAGATCGCTCTCAACGCGCGCGCCAACGCGGCCCTGAACCCCAAGGCGATCTACACCGAGCCCATGACGCTGGACGACTATCTAGCGGCGCGCATGATCTGCGAGCCCTTCTGCCTCTTCGACTGTGATGTGCCCTGTGACGGCGCCACCGCCTTCGTGATCTCGCGCATCGAGCGAGCGGGCGACCTGCGCCACCCGCCGATTCGCGTCGAGGCCGTCGGCACGGCGCTACACGGACGCCCCTCCTGGGACCAGTTCGACGATCTGTCCACCATGGGAATCCGCGACGCCGGCGCCCATCTCTGGCGCCGCACCGACCTCAAACCCTCGGACGTCGACCTGGCCGAGCTCTACGACGGCTTCAGCTTCCTCACACTCTCCTGGCTCGAAGGCCTTGGATTGTGTCCGGTCGGTGAGTCGGGCCCCTTCGTCGAGGACGGAAAGCGCATCGCCCGCGATGGCGTTCTACCCCTCAACACGAACGGGGGGCAGCTCTCCGGGGGCCGACTGCACGGCTACGCTTTCCTCCACGAAGCAGTCGTACAGCTGCGCTGCGACGGCGGCCCACGCCAGATCGCCAAAAGCAATCCGCAGGTCGCGCTTGCGGCGGCGGGCGGTGGCAACACCTGCGGCTGCATGTTGTTGACACGCGAGTAGGCGATCGCAGCCGGCTGCGGGATCCGAGTCCTTGGCCCCTGATCCGTAGCTCCCTACATCCTTTGGTGATGCGTAGATCAAGTGAGTCGAGGGTCCCGCCGATCAATCGGCAAGCCGATTCGCGAATGCCCCGCCGCGGCTGGCGACCGATCGTTCGTCTGTGGGGCGATTCGGAACATTCATGCGAAATCATCCGATCCTTTTCTCGATCGTCGTCACAGTGTCCGCTGCCCTCGCTCTCGCCTGCGGGAGCCACCCCGAGCCCACGCAGCCCGTCAACTTCGGTAACGGGCTGCTCAGCATGTCCATCTCCGAGAGCTGGGTACTTCTACGGGGGACCGAAAGCGAGGTCGTCTACGAACATCCCACGGTCGGCGAAGTCCGCCTGAGTCTCGAAGACGAAACTCGGGACGACTTCGGCATCCCACTGAGCGTCGCGGCGGTCAAGAGCATCGTTGGTAAAGAGCTCAACCACGACTACGGCGGTGTAAGAACGCGGGTCAGCCTCAGCGGAAACGCCATGATCGACTACGCGCGCGAACTGATCGAGGACGGAGAAGTGCTTCACACCCAAAACTGGGTCGTGGCGAAGCCCTCCGGAATTGGATCCATCCTTCGAGTGGCCATCACCTTGAACATGCCGGAGGAGCTACAGTCCGAACCCGCCCTTCTCTCCCTGATCGAGACCCTCGACAAGCAGGTGGGTGATGCCACGATGCGTTGAACCTGATCGGCTCTCATTTCCGATCTGGGAGGTGCGCGGAGCGGCGGCCCGAGATTTTCACGAATCTCAACAGCTAATAGCGCGGCTTCCTCAGCTGAAAGAGCACTGCCTCCGCGTTGTCGTAGAGATACTTCTCGAGGACGCCGGGGCGCAATTCGAGTTCCTTGGCTTCCGCGATGCAGCGCTCCATGCTGAGCACCGGGTGGTCCGATGCAAACATGATCTTGTGTTGACCGCGCGTATTCATGTAGTGGATCAGTGACGCTGGCAGGTACTTCGGTGCATAGGCCGAGGTCATCAGATAGAGATTCTGGTATTTGATCATCAAGCGGATGGCGACGTCCCACCACGGGTCGGCGCCGTGTTGCATGATCAGCTTGAGCTCCGGGAAGTGGAGACAAACACGGTCGAGGAGCATCGGATGCTGGCATTCGCCGGGCATGGGCGGTCCGGGGATTCCGGTGTTGATACCCGCCGCGAGGTCGAGCTCGATGCATTTTGCGTAGAAGGGGAAGTAGATCGCATCGTTCGGCGGCACGTCGATGCCGAAGGGGGTGACCCGCGCCAACACCACCGGATGCTCACGCGCGATCGCCTCCATCGCCCAGATCGCGCGCATGCCCCGCTTGAGATTGGGCGCAAGCGCCAGGAAAAACCGACCGGGGTGGTCCTGACAAAACGCCAGGGTGCGTTCGTCGGCATGTTCGGGGTCGAGGGTCAGCAGGCATTTCTCGACGCCCGCTTTGTCCATGGCCTCAACGGTTTCGTCACTGGTCAGGTTCTTGAAGAAGTCTTCGCCGCCTTTGAAGTAGTCCTCCTTGACCCGCACCATGAACTCGGTATCCGCCATCCCGCCCATGCTGACATTGACCCACAAGTCGATCGCTCGCGTGCTCATCGCTCCTGCTCCTCTTCTCATCGGCTGGAAATCAACCTGAGCTTTCGCCCAAAGTGGCGGCGAGCTTGCACGAAGCCGCGCAATCGCAATGTAGTCTCGGTGCGGCCGTCGCGGACCACACCTCAGGTTTTGAACAAACTCGTGTCGGGGCCGATTTGCGCGACGAGAGGGGCGAGCTTATCGGTGTCGAGGTTGTAGAACGCGGCCGCACTGCCGCCGAGCATGGTCGCGATCTCCGCTTCGGGAACGCCGTGAAAGGCGTCGATCATCATGTCCCGCGTGTGGGGCCAGGTCCCTTCAGGGTGCGGGTAGTCGCTGCCCCACATCATGCATTCGTGTCCGACTTCGTGGCGCCGCTCGACCTCCTTGCGTCGAAAGAAGGTCCCGAGCCGGATGTTGCGATGGAAGTAGTCGCTGGGCTTCATCGAAAGGTGGCTCTTGTAGTCCCCGAGCTTCGCCGTCACGTGCCAATCGAGGTAGCGGTCGTCGAGATGTTCGAGATAGCTCGCGGCCCAGGTCGTGGTCGCCTCGGTCACGACGACTTTGAGCTGTGGGTAGCGCTCGAAGATGCCTCCCCAGATCAGGAAGGTCAGCGGTCGCACGACAGCCCAGACCGCCTCACACACGTAGATGCCCATGCCCCCGACCATATCCTGATGGCCTGGCTGACGCGGCAAGGCCATCA
>JAPUKT010000258.1 GCA_027295555.1 Deltaproteobacteria bacterium | reverse complement strand
CTAGTAGAGAGCTACACCGCGAAAACTCAGGCACCGTGGCGTTTGCGCGGTGTGCTTCCTAAGTGCGTAAGAAAACGGGCTTTGCAGGGGCCCTGCGTGTCCCCGTTAGATCCGGTTGGCAGCCGCCGCATCGAGAGCTGCCTGGAATTCGGCCCCCCGTCTTGGAGCTCCTTAGGTAACGAATTTGCGGCTCGGATCGGGCCGAACGTATGCTCGATGCCACGTGGATTTCTCCAGTCTCTTTCATCAACTCGACCACGAAGCGCTGTTGCAAGTCGTGCTGGCGGTCGTGCTCGGCGGCACACTCGGAATGGAGCGCGAGCTTCGCGGCCGCCCAGCCGGTCTGCGGACCATGATCCTCGTGTGCTTGGGATCAACGATGATCATGATCGTATCCAGCAGGCTGCCGACCCTCTATCAGACGGAGCTCGATGCGGCGATTGTCCGGGTGGACCCGGGGCGCATCGCTGCCGGTATTGTCACGGGAGTCGGTTTCCTTGGCGCGGGCGTCATCATCAAACTGGGAGATTTGGTCCGGGGCGTCACAACGGCAGCCACGATTTGGTTTGTCGCGGCGCTCGGTATCGTGCTTGGCCAGGGCTTCTATGCGTTGTCTATCGCGGCGACCATCACCGCACTCGTAGTCTTGTGGTTGTTCAGCGTGCTCGAGAGGGTCCTGAGGAGCTATGTCTATCGCACGGTCGAGGTGTCCGTCGGTGCCAAGACCTCGGATAGCCTCCTTCAACATGCAGACGAGCTCTTTGCGGAGCTCCAGATGCGGGTCATGGAAATCGGCGTCTCCGAGAGTGTCATCGACCAGCAAACCGAGCTGCGCTTTCGCCTCAAGACTAACCGCCCCGAGCTCTCTCACGCGGCCGTGAAACGCCTTGCCGCCCATGAAGGGGTGCAACACGTTCGCTGGTATTGAACGCGCTGCTTAGCTCATCATGCCGGTGGCGCGCGGTGGGTTTTCTGCCAGGGTGCCGCGCAGGGTGGTTACGCAGGTGCCTCGGAGCTTCACGCGGTCGCCGGCGAGCTCGAGCTCGAACGTGGCGCCTCGTTCCGAGAGTTGGCGCGCCTGCAGCGCGGGCTTTCCGAGGCGGTCCGCCCAGAGCGGCGTCATGCAGCAGTGGGCCGAGCCAGTCGCAGGGTCCTCGTCGATGCCGAAGCGCGGGGCGAAGAAGCGTGAAACGAAGTCAACCTCGTCCTCGGCTCCAGGTGCCGTGATCATCACGCCGCGCGTTTCGACGGATCGAAGCGCCCGGAAGTCTGGGCTGCAAGCCCGCACCGCCTCTTCATCCTCCAGCAGGACGACGTAATCGTCCGCATCGCGGCCGATCCACGTCGCTGTGACGCCGAGCGCGTCGAGCAGCCCAAGCGGAGCCTGGACCTCGGAGGGCGGCCGCGCGGGGAAATCGAGCTCGATCCGCCGCCCGAGCGGCGTGGCCGTAAGCTCGCCACTCAGCGTGGAAAAGCGCGCCGTTTCGTGGAGAGACAACCTCCCCTCCTCCCAGAGCACATGTGCGGTCGCGAGCGTGGCGTGCCCGCACAGCCGCACCTCGCCGCCAGGCGTGAACCAACGCAACCCAAAGCCACCGTCTCTCAACGGAACGCAGAACGCCGTCTCGGAGTGCCGCATCTCACGAGCCACGGCCTGCATCCACGCGTCAGTCGTCGGATGGCCGAGCACACAGCCGGCAGCGGGATTGCCCGCGTAGGCAACGTCGGTGAACGCATCGACGACTGTGATGTGCTGTCCCATGAGATCACTTGCTCGGCGACGGCCGCGCGTCCATCAGAGCCACTGCTGCGCGTTTTCGTCTACCTCGTATCCATCGATCGGCCGGGGCTTCGGACCTCTGACGGGCCTGCCGGAAGGGCCGTCGGGACCCTTCGATTTGGCATCCATGATCGGCTTGGACGTCGGCGGTTGAATCGGCCGGCCGGACGGCGGCACCTCGGGACGCTTGGGTAACGGCTCCTCGACGTTCTTCAGCTCGGGGTCAGAAGCGGTGTCCGACTCGACGATCACCGGAGGGGTGTAGTCGACCTCGACGAACGTCGAGACGGTTTGCGAGAGCGGCTTTTTGAGAGGCCGCAGCTTCACGAAGGTCATGCGCTGCTCGATGCACCGACGCGCATTCGCGGACAAGCCGACGCCGCCCACGGTGGGCTGGATGACCATTCCGGTGGGGCGCACCGTCGCGCTGATCGGGATTTGAAGTTTCGTCGGCGCGCTCGACTCGAAGTCGCGCATACAGTCGATCGGGCTCCCGACGGCTCTCTGAAGCTCCGCGGCTAGGTCGCGCTTCGCGGGTTTTTTGCGTGGCTTTTTCTGGACGATCACGGGCGTGTCGATGATTGCGGGATCCGGTGTGTCGATGATGGGACGCACGTTGGTAGGCGCCGCAGTCTCGAAAGCGGGCTTCGGCGCGTGAAAGGCACCCCGGGGCGACTCCGCTCGGCTCCTGCATCCCACCACCAGCAAGACCGCGAGGCATGAGAGCATCACGCGACTCATATCACCAGCTTAGCCGGCGGCAGGTCAATTCGTCCAACGTTCGGCATCCTGGTCGACTTAATAACCCTCGATCGGCCTCGGCTTTGGCCCCTCCACGGGGACGCCCTTCGGCCCCTCGATGGGGATTCCGCTCGGTCCTTCGATGGGATCCGCCGCAGGCCCGTCGATCGGGACGCCGCTCGGAGCAATCGGGGCCTTCTTGGGAAGAGGCTCAACGACGTCCTTCAACTCGGGCGCCGGCCCTCCCACGTCAAATTCCTCGATGGTGGGAGGTTGGTAGTGGATGTCGAGATAGGTCGAGACGGGCTCCGACGCTTCTCCCTCGAGCGGCGGCAACATCACATCTTCTACCCGCTGCTCGACGCATCGCCGGTCGTTGGCCGAAAGCCCACGTCCGCTCGCGCTAGGCTCGATGATCATCCCGGTCGGGCGAATGATAGCGCTGATGTTGATCCGAATCGTCGTCGGAGTGCTCGGTTGATAGTCTTGGAGACAGTCCGCAGGGCTTCCCACCGCAGCTCGAAGCTCGGACGCAAGGTCACGCGCAGGTTTCGCAGGTTCAGCCTGGGCCTCTTCAATGGGTTCCGCCGCGGCCGCAGCCCCGGGGTCGGCCGCCTCACCGGGAGCGACGGGTTGGGCGGCACCCTGCGCCGTGTCGGGCGGCAGCGCTTCGACCGCGTTCGAGGGCTCGACAGGCTTCTCTCGGCCCTTACAGCCCCAGACCAACAGGACGAGCAGGATGAGGGCACACGACACAAAGAGGCGAGTCATGGCCATATCTTAGCCCGATAGGCCCGACGACGGAACCAAGCGGCTCAGCCGAGGCTCAGTACCGCCAGGCCGCGCCGATCGAGATGCCCCAGTACTGGTCGAGGGCGCCTCCAGCGAGAGGAGCGGGCGGGACGGGATTCAAGTCGAACCAGTAGCCGCGATAGTCCACTCCAAGCCGGATTTCGAAGCCCTTCGGCAGCGCGTATCCAAGCACGATCAACGCGTCCATCCCGTTGCCCTTGGCCTGCGGGAACCACTGCGTGCTTTCGATGCCTCCCGCGGACAGCAAACCGCGGAAGGCCGCATTGAAGGCGACGATGAAGTTTTCCTTTTTGCCGATTCCGACGCGGAATCCCGCACCCAACCGATAGAACTTGTACTTGACGCTCGGGATCCCGGCCGTGGTGACCGGAGGTCCGGTCACTCCGAACTGGAACTTGTGCACGCCGTAGTCGGCGATGATGGTCGGCTCCCAACGACCTGCCGGATATCGCCACCGGAGGCCGACGAGAAATTGCTGTGCCTCCGTGGGGAACTTGAATCCGTCGTCGCGGGTCGAGTCGAAATTGAAGAGCCGCTCCCACTCGAAGTCGATGCCGAACTGCGCCCCGACACCGCTCGTGAAGTGCGCGCCCGGAAAGTACTGGAACTTCGTTTGAACGCCTGGTCCGAAAGCGAGCGTATAGTCGCGCAGGTTTGCCATCAGGTCGTCGTTCCAGGTCAAGCTGCGATGGACGAACTTGAAATCGAGCTCGATGTCGACTGCAGCGAGCCGATCCTTCGTCGTGGTTGCCGTACCGACCGGCCCCGGAGCAACCGCAACCTCGGGCTCGAGCTTCTCGATGTCTTTCTGAAAGTCGTCCCACATCTCCGTTTGAACTGCGCGTGCGAGCTCTGTCGAGGTGTCCCCTTCGTAGAAGTGCTGGCTGATGACGTCGGCGCTCTTCCCGTCGACGAGTCGCACGTAGACCGACCACACGCCGTCCTCGTGGAGGACGTCACCTTCGAAGAGCGCGTCGACCCCCATGGCGCGGGCCGGAAGCACGTGCCCTTGGTCGGAGCTGGGAACCAGCTCGACGGGCTTGCCTCTGAGGCCCTTCACGGCCGCTCCGCGGATCTTGCTCGCTTGTGCGCCCTTGAACGGGCGGACGACCAATTTCGGAACCGTAGGCGCCTCGATCGCGGCGGCGCGATCTTCGGCGTACGCGGTGCCTCCCAGCAAACACAAACCGAGTAGCACTGTCAGTGCGCCAACGCGCCATGTCCCCATGGACTTCCCCCGTCTTATTAATCTATTGCACCACTCGTCGAGTTATGCAGTATTTTTGTGTGAGCCAGTGTACTCAAAGCCGGTTTAGGCCCCAGTCGTATGGCTGAAAAACCACCTCGAAACCGGCCGTGCGGGCTCGC
The DNA here is from genome assembly GCA_027295555.1 of Deltaproteobacteria bacterium. GTDB lineage: Bacteria > Myxococcota_A > Polyangia > Polyangiales > Houyiibacteriaceae > SG8-38. The sequence continues at coordinate 669 of JAPUKT010000258.1, read as the reverse complement.
TCGAGGGAATCGGCGACGGCGGGCTCGGCAAACGCAAGGATGAAGTCCTCGATGGTAGGGGGCCGCCCCAACCGACGGGCGTGCTCCTCGAAATCCACGCGGTACCACTCGAAGATCGAGGACAGCTGAATCTCACGCGCTTCGTCATCGATGCGCACGTGCACGGGGCTCGAACACAAAGCGCGGGTCACGCGATCGAGCTGGCCGTCGAGCTCGCGCGGGTCATACGCGTAAGGCGCCAATGGCGGACAGGAGATCGACGCGCAGTTGATCGCGGCATGGATGCGCGCGTCGCGGAAGCCTCGAATGATCCCGTTTTCGAGATCGTAGAGGTTGACCTTGCCGCCATCGAGGAAGAATCGAAGCCCGTAGAAGAATCCGAAGCCTGCGCGCGGCTCCAACCAACCGCGGACGTCTTGCACGCTGGAGATCGGCCAGTTGTCGACGACGCCAAGCAGCGTGAGGGCGTTGTACGCGTTGATGTAGTACGCGAGGCGCGCTTCTTCAGACGAAAACCGCTCGGGCGTGGCTGTCGGCCCCACGACTGCCAGGGTTGCCGCGAAGCGGCTCAAGTCCGGCGCGTCGATGAGCACTTCGGCGTAGTCGACGCGGCTGCCCTGAACCCACCTTCCAAGTGCGTCGTTCCACCATTGGGTGTCGAAGCCATCC
>JAPUKT010000257.1 GCA_027295555.1 Deltaproteobacteria bacterium | reverse complement strand
ATGCTGGAATCGCTACGGCTCGTCAAGAAACTGGAGCTTTCGCAAGCAGACAAGGCAATAGCAAAATTGCTTGATCGCAAGAAGCTGGCAGGTGCCGTGCGCTCTGCTGCGTACGATACCTTGGCGGCCTTATCCACCGAGAGGGCTGTTGGTGAGCTTCTCGACGCAGCGCTTCAGGATACCAACGCGGTCGACGCATTGCGTCTGTGCACGCCGGCCGGCGCGGCCGCGCTTCTTCCCGCGCTAGAGCTCGCCGATCGAGAAAGGCTGGTGCTGGCATATGATGCAGTGGTTGCGATCTGTTCGATCGGCGAACCCAAGCCCACCGAATTCTGGCGGGGCGGCGATGAGACGTCTCAGCAAGCGGAGATTGACCGCATCAAGGTGCGGATCTCGACTTGCGTCCAATCCTGGAGCGAATCGCGGAATCAGTGGGATTGACGCTTGACACGTTCACCAAGGATGAACACGCGGACGGCCTCTACGAACAAATCACCAAGCGGCTCGTTGCCGAGGGTGCTTCATCCATGGCCGGGATGGCGGCACGGCTCGACGTGTTGTTCGTTGCCGCGAATCTCGAAGGGATCGCGGACCATGCCACCAACATCGCCGAGGATGTGATCTCTCTCTGCGGGAGCGTTCGACAGGGGTCGGCCTCTGAGAAACTTCGCGAGCGACGGCGCTCCGGGCGCGTAGGAGGTCGCGGCGCGAGCTTCCTCCCTCAATCTCAACGACGATGGTGTGGATGGCGAGCGGAACAACCGACAAAGAGTATGCGTTTACCGTTCCCTTTCCGTAAACCTGATTGTAGCCATCCATCCGACAAGGGATTCCGATGGCAGAGTCGCGCACGGTGCAGCGCACTTGGGAGAGTACGGCCCACCAACCGGAACAGTACTACGCGACCTGCACACCCGTTAACTCGACGCCGACGCGGGTGGACACCCCGGGTTCCTGCATGGTGATGCCGTACAATCGGTCGGCCATGTTCATGGTCCATTTCGAGTGGGTGATGACCAGGAACTGCGCCTTGTCGACGAACTCCTTGATGATCAGGTTGAACCGTTCGTTGTTGGCCTCGTCGAGCGCCGCGTCGACCTCGTCGAGGATGGCGAACGGCGCCGGGCGAAGTTTGAAAATGCTCATCAACAGGGCAATGGCGGTCAACGACTTCTCGCCGCCCGACATGAGGGTGATGGTTCGCAGCTCCTTCCCGGGGGGCTGGGCGAGGATCTCGATACCGCACTCGAGCATGTTGTCCGGGTCCTCGAGCACGATGTCGGCGCGCCCGCCGCCGAAGAGTTTGCGGAACAGGGTGCGAAAGTTCTCGCGGATCTTCTCGAAGTTTTCCTGAAACCGGTCCCGCGATTCACGGTTGAGCTTGTGGATCAGTTGCTCGAGTTGTCGTTTCGACTCGAGCAGGTCGTCGCGTTGTCCGGTCAGGAAGGCGTGTCGCTCCTGCAGCTCATCGAGCTCCTTGATGGCATCGAGGTTGACGTTGCCCAGGCGGTCCATCTTGCCGCGTAGCTCGGCGATTTCGGATTCGACGGCCTGCCAGTCCTGTTCCTCATGTTCGTATCTTTCGTACTCTAAGGCCAGGTCTATGTCGAGTTCCTCCGTGACGCGGACCACGAGAGCATCACGGCGTACCTTCGTCTCGGCCAGCGCCGTCTGCGTTTCGTGAAGCGCCGCCTCGGCCGTCTCGAGCCTCGTCCGAGCGGACTTGACGGTCTGCGACAGGTTCTCCGTTTCCTGGCGCAATTGCTCACGCCGGTGACGCAGCGCGGTACAGCTCGTTTCCAGTTCCTCGATCCGGTGCGACAGCGTCGACCACCGCTGCCGTGCCTGCTCGATCGTTTCTTCCGCGTCGGCAATCCGCGCTTCACATTGCTCGATGTCGTGTCGTGCGCCGGCCGTCGCCTCCTGAAGTTCCTGGATCGTGCGCCGGACCGTCTGCATCCGGTGTACGGCCGCCTCGCGCTTCTCGGTGCACTGTCCGGCTGATACCCTCACCTGCGTCAGGTCTTCCTGAACCGCGCGCCGCGTGTCCACGATCTCGTCGATGGCCTGCTGGTGGGAAGCCACCCGACTTTGTCGCTCCTCATTCTCGCGTTCAATCACCGCCAGCGACCGGTTGCCCTCCTCGCTCTTTTGGAAGACCTCGGTAATCTGCTGTTCGATCAGAGCGACTTCCTGAGCGATCAAGGGCTGCTCGCTGGTCAATCGGTGTATGGTGTCCGCAATGCTTTGCAGCGCGGCGGTTGTCTCCGCCTTGTCCGTGCCCGATGAGTAGATCGCACGTTGGAGCTCTTGGACCACCGTCTCGATGTGAGCGAGCTCCGCCTGGGTCCGGGTGATCCGGTCGGCGAGGACCCGGATCCGATCGTCGGTCTCGACCATCCGGGTCTCGATCTCGCGCAGCTCGCTTCTTCGTGAAATCAGGCCGGTATCCGACGACGGGGGACCCAGGCGGATCTGCCGGTGCTCGTCGACCAGTTCGCCCTTGGTGGTAACGAAGCGGTGCCCGGTGATGTCCTGGGCGGAAAGCTCGAGCGCCGTGTTCAGATCGTCAACCACGATCGTCTTGCCGAACAAATGCCACGCGAGGTGCTCGTGGGCATCGTCAAATCGAACCAACTCGAGCGCCCGGGCCACGAATCCGGGGTGATCCGAAAAGCTGCGCTCCTTGATCACCGGGGCCAGCCGATCAATGCAGATCACCGACAACCGGCTCGGAAGATCAGGCAGCGACGTGGTGTACGCCAGGAACTCGTCGCTTTGCTCAACGACCAGGGCTTGGGCGGTTTGTCCCAGCACCGCCTCGATAACGGGTGCGTGGGCGAAGTCCGTGTCGAAGAGATCAGCCACCAGGCCGACCATCCACCGCAGGGCGAGGGGTGCGTCAGCCGATTGCCGCTCGGTCAGGAGGCGCCGCGCAGCCGCGCCCACGCCCTCCATTCGCTGCTGGAGATCCTCCAGAACCTCCCGCCGTGATTGCAGGGCGCTGCGCCGCTCCTTGGCCGACGCCAGCTCCTCGACGAGCGCTCTGCGGACGTCCTCGGTTCGGGCGGCTTGAGCCCTCTTCTCCTCCGCCCGACGGGTTTGTTCCTCAACGAGGCTGGTCAGCTCGCCGACGCGCCGTTCGAGCTCCATCTTCTGTTCGAGGGTGTTTTCAAGATCCGAAGCGATACGGGCGTCGCGCTCGGAAAGGCGGCCCCTTTGGCCCAGCAAGGATTCACGGTGCGTATCGAGCCGGGTGACCTCGTTGTGCATCTGCGCGCTTTTGCGGAGGACGTC
>JAPUKT010000256.1 GCA_027295555.1 Deltaproteobacteria bacterium | reverse complement strand
CGCACCAAAGACTTCTTGTTCGTCGGCCCCTACTTGCTGTCCGGCAAGTCGCTCCTGACCACATCGAAGGCGCTCGCGAAAGCCGAAACCGTCGAAGACATCGACAATCCCGACGTCTCGTTCGTCGCGCTTGCGAACTCGACCAGCGAGTCGTTCATCAAGCGGTTTTTGCCGAAGGCCAAATTCACCCCGATCGACGACTACGAGATGGGCGTTAAGAAGGTCTTGAGCGGGGAAGCCGACGCCATGGTCGCCGACATGCCGGCGTGTGTGTTAGCTGTGCTGCGCAATCCCGACTCGGGCCTCGTTACCCTCGCAGAGCCGCTTTCGGTCGAGCCCATGGGAATTGCGGTGTCGGCAAAGGACCCGAAGTTCTACAACCTGATCGACAACTTCATCGATGCATTCGAGGGAACAGGCATTCTGATGGAGCTCAGAAGGCAGTGGTTCGACAACGGCGACTGGGTCAAGGACCTGCCGTAGTCACGACGACCTACCGGACCAGGTACTTGCGGAGCGCTTCTCGCGCGACGTAGCTTGCTTTGATCCGCCACTTGGGCTCGTTCACCACCAAGCTCGCGACGGCTATTTTCGGATCGTCGACGGGGGCGTACCCGACCCACCAGGTGTAGCGGCGGTAGGGGTTGCTTCGGCTCAGCGTGCCGGTCTTGCCCGCGACGGCGATGCCGGGGAGGAAGGGTCGTCCCTTCGCATCCCGAAAGGCCTTCTTGGCGGTTCCGTGGGTGACGGTGCGCGTCATCATTGCACCCGCCTGTCTTGCGGTTTGGCGTGGTAGGACCTGGCGGAAGGTTCGTGGGGAGTGTTGGTAGAGAGTCTGCCCGCTCGGGCTTTCGATGCGGTCGACGATCGCCGCATAGGGCATGCCGCCGTCGTTCGCGATCGTCGACGCGAGCAAAGCGCCGTGGAGCGGAGAGAGCTGGCTGTGCCAAAAACCCGCCGCCATGCGTGCGCGTTCGAGTCTGCCTGCGGACGTGCCCGAAGGCCGACACGTATTGGGTCATGCGCGCTTCGTTGAGGTATCGGTCTGCGAGCTTCGCAAAAACCGCGTTGATCGAGTACCCGAGGGCATCGGCAAGGGTCGCACACCATCGGTCACGCTTGGGGCTGTCGACGAGGTCGGCTGGCACCAGACCGCGCATTCCACCGCCGTAGCAAACCGAGGTCGTGGACTTCACGCCGGCATCGAGGAGCGCCGAAGCTGTGATGATCTTGAACACCGAGGCGGCGGGCGGCGCGGGATCCGTGACGACGTCGACACTGTCGCCCTTCCCGGCTTCATAGCCCACATACGCAAGCACGCGCCCGGTTCGCGGCTCAATCGCAACCAATCCTCCCGCAGGGACGTCGTACTTCCGGAAGAGGTCTCGAATGTAGGTCTGCAAGTCGTCGTCGACCGTAAGCACCGCGCGCGTCCCGTCACGTCTTGACACGACCCACTCGCCATTCACCGGGCGCGCGCGTCCCACGTCCATGTCCGAAAAGGGAGGTGTGACCGACCGGGCGACGTTGGTCGAGGTTCGGTGAGCCGAAGGGGGGCTCGCCAGCAAAGCCAGTGGGGTGCCGAGAATGACGGCAAGGATCCCTAGCCCCCACAGCCAGGAGTGAGAGAACGAGTCGCGCACGCGCCCACGCTAAGAGACCCCCTACTTAGGGTCAACAAACCTAACGCTCGGGTGAGTCCGTTCTCACTGGAACGCGGGCCGCTGATTTAACGCCCACCGCTGTGCCGCTGTATAGTGGAAGGGTGCAGTTCAGAGATCAGACGACCAGCCCGAGTCAGACGGTGTTGACCGAGGCGACGGCGGCTCGCGCTCCGCGGCAAAAGAGCGACAGCGGATGTCTGATCGTGATCTACGGGCAGGATATAGGGCGCCGGGTCCACGTCACCACTGAACCCTTGATCATCGGGCGCTCCCCGCAGTGCGAAATTCAAATCGACCAGGAGAGCATCTCGCGCAACCACTGCCGCCTCCGGTTCCACGAGGGCGAGTTCCGCGTTCGCGACCTCGACTCGACCAATGGAACGTACGTCAACGATGACCTCGTCGAAGAGGAGGGTCGCCTCCGGCACGGCGACCAACTGAAAGTCGGCCGCACGATTTTGAAGTTCATCGTGGGTGATGACATCGAGGTCCAGTACCACGAGGAGATCTATCGGTTGATGACGACCGACGGCCTCACCCAACTGCACAACAAGCGGTATTTCGATGAGATGCTGGATAAAGAGGTCGCACGCGCCAAGCGCTACAAGCGCACGTTCTCGCTCCTGATGTTCGACATCGACCACTTCAAGCATATCAACGACACGTTCGGCCACCTGGCGGGCGACGCCATTCTGAGGCAGCTCGGTGCCGTGACCCTCGGGCGCCTGCGTCAAAACGACGTGATCGCGCGCATTGGTGGGGAGGAGTTCGCGCTGATCACTCCAGAGGTGGGTCTCGATGGCGCCAGCGAGCTCGCAGGAAAGATCAACCGCCTCATTCGAGACACTCGATTCGAATTCGAGGGGACGCGCGTCGAGGTCACGGTGAGCGTGGGCGTAGCCGAATGGCAGTCGCACTACGACGCCGCCGAAGATCTTTTCAAAGCGGCCGACGAGAAGCTCTTGGAAGCGAAGCGCCTTGGTCGCAATCGCGTCTGCGTCTAGCATTCTTTGGCGGACGGCTGCTCCGTACCCGCGGTTCTCATCGTGGACGACGGTTTTCAACTCGGGCACGGCCTTTTTGCAACCCCGCAAGCACATCAACTGTCCCATCGGTGTCTCCGTCATTCACGACGATGATCTCGAGCTTCGAAGCAAGAATACGCCCTACTTCGGCCGCCTGGTGGACCACGTCCGCGATATTGCCTTCCTCGTTGAAACAGGGAACGACGACGGAAAGATGCATGGGAAGCGAGCTTAATTCGCGAGGAGGACCACATCAGTTGGAGCTAGCAGCGGTCGGGCCGAGCGTAAGGTGCTCGGACGGCCTACGGCCTCGGTTTGTCCCGCCCCACCGCCCTGGGCGGCGTGGTTAATTCCGGCCGGGCCTGCGGCCCGTTAATTGGTCCCGCCCCACCGCCCCCACACTATCGCCTACCCTTGCCAGAGAAATGGCGCGTGGCTATGTTCGCTATAGTACTGGAAAAACTTGGGTTCCCACCGAGTTGGAGTAGAACAACCGCATGAGCGACGACGAATCCACCCCATCGATGCCGCCCGCCGAGACCGGCGAAATTGAGTTCGGCGACGTGCTTCCCGTTTTGCCGATCCGAAACGCGGTGCTTTTCCCCGCGGCCGTGGCGCCTTTTGACGTCGGCCGCGAGAAGTCCGTGGCGCTCGTCGAGGACATCGAGAACCTCGATCAGCCGATCATCGCGATCATGGCACAGCGGGACCCGTCCACCGACGACCCGGATCAGGATGATCTGTACCCGGTGGGTGTCGCCGCGCGCGTCCTCAAAGCGCTCAAGCACAGCTCGGGAAACTACAGCCTGATTCTGCAGGGGCTCGTGCGTATTCGCCTCGAGCAACTGGTCAGCAACGACCCGTACATCAAGGCTAGGGTGACGCGCCTTCCAGAGGTCCCGGCCGAGGATGTGGAGAGTGAAGCGCTGGCGATGAGCCTTCGGGACATCGCCAAGCAGGTGATCGAGCTCATGCCGGAGCTCCCACGCGAGGCGGGGTCTCTGATCGACTCGATTCAGGAGCGAGGGCAGCTCGCCGATCTCGTGGCCGCGAACCTCGACGCTCCCGTCGACGAGAAGTCGGAGCTCCTCGAAACGCTCGACCCGAAAGAGCGGATTCGCAAAGTCCTGCGGCTCCTCACCCGCCAGCTCGAGATCCTCAAGATGCGCGACCGCATCAACTCTCAGATCAAAGAGGAGATGGGCAAGAACCAGCGGGAGTACGTGCTTCGTCAGCAGCTCAAGGCCATCAGGGAAGAGCTGGGTGAGGAAGAAGGCGACCAGGGCGACCTCGACATCCTCGAGGAGCGCATCGTCAAGGCCGATCTGCCCAACGAGGCCGACAAGGTCACGCGCAAGCAGTTGAAGCGGCTTCGACAGATGCAGGTCGGATCCGCCGAATACACCGTGGTCCGCACCTATATCGACTGGATTCTCGACGTCCCGTGGACGAAGCAGACCATCGACAACATGGACATTGCGGCGGTTCGCAAGGTTCTCGACGAAGACCACTCCGGCCTCGAGAAGGTCAAAAAGCGAATCGTCGAGTACCTCGCCGTTCGGAAGCTCAAGACTGACAAGAAGGGGCCGATCCTGTGCCTCATCGGGCCGCCCGGTGTCGGTAAAACGTCTCTCGGCCGTTCGGTCGCACGGGCCCTCGGGCGAAAGTTCCACCGAATCAGCCTCGGTGGCGTGCACGACGAGGCCGCGGTCCGCGGTCACCGTCGGACCTACGTCGGCGCCCTCCCCGGTCAGATCATCCAAGGGATGAAGAAGGCCGGCAGGGTCAACCCGGTGTTCATGCTCGACGAGATCGACAAGATCGGGCACGACTTCCGCGGCGACCCTGCCGCAGCGTTGCTCGAGGTGCTCGACCCCGAGCAGAACGACACGTTCAGCGATCACTACCTCGAGATCCCGTACGACCTCTCGAAGGTGATGTTCATCGCGACCGCCAACATGGGCCACACGATTCCCGCACCTCTCCTAGACCGTATGGAGATCATCGAAATCCCGGGATACACGCGCCGAGAAAAGCTCGACATCGCTCGAGTGCATCTCGTGCCGAAACAGCTCGAGGAGCACGGGATCAAGCCAGAGACGATGAGCCTCGAAGATCCCGCCATCGAATCGATTATCGAGCACTACACCCGTGAAGCTGGCGTTCGTAACCTCGAGCGCCAGATCGCGAGCGTCATTCGCGGCGTGGCGGTGAAGGTCGCCGAGGGCGAAAAAGGTCCCTGGGCAGTCTCGGACGAAGAATCGCTGCGTCCCTATCTCGGGCCGCCTCGTTTCACTTCCGAAGTCGCCGAGCGCACTACCGAAACGGGCGTGGCGACCGGCCTGGCATGGACTGCGGTTGGCGGAGAAATCCTCTTCGTCGAATGCACGAAGATGCACGGCACGGGCACGCTTCAGCTCACCGGCCAGCTGGGTGACGTCATGAAGGAGTCCGCCCAGACGGCAATGAGCTACGTGCGGACACGAGCGAAGGCGTTCGGCATTCCCGAGGACTTCCTCGAAAAGAGCGACGTCCACATACACGTTCCCGCGGGCGGGATGCCCAAGGATGGGCCTAGCGCGGGCGTGACTATGATGACCGCGATCGTGTCGCTGCTGACTGGGATCCACGTGCGGCACGATGTTGCCATGACGGGTGAGATCACCTTGCGTGGCCGCGTGCTTCCCGTGGGTGGCATCAAGGAGAAGGTGCTTGGGGCACACCGCGCCGGTATCAAGCGGGTCATCCTCCCGGAGAGAAACACCGCCGACCTCGAGGAAGTGCCGGCGGAGATTCGTGAGACGCTCGAGTTCGTGCCGGTGTCGAAGATGGACGCCGTTCTCGCCAATGCGCTCTCGGATCCAGATGCTCTAAAGCTCGACCTCGCGGAGCCGCGTCCGGAGAAGGGCGACAGCGAAGGCGTGCAAGCCACCCCGTAGGCTGACGCTGATGCTGGCACTGAACGCTGACGCTGTCACTGTTGCGTCGGGGGGTTCGTGGTAGGCTCGGGGCCGATGGGCGTACTGAAGACGACCGTTCTCGGTGCCGGCTCCTGGGGCACCGCGCTGGCCAAGTTGCTGGCGGACCAGGGCTACCCTACTCGCCTCTGGGCGCGACGCCCGGTGATGGCCGAGGCCATTCAAACGGACGGCGAGAATCAAGCCTACCTTCCGGGCTTCCAGCTGCCTGATACACTGGAAGCAACCGCCAACCTCGAGCACGCGCTCGACGGAAGCGAGCTCGTCGTTTTTGTCATCCCGACTCACGGCGTGAGGGAGGTTCTGAAGGAGGCTGCACCATTTTTGGGAAGTGGCGTCGCCATCGTCAGTGCGATCAAAGGCATCGAAAACGAGACGTTGATGCTCGTCTCCGAGATGTTCGAAGACGTTCTTCCGGAATCCCAGCATGCCCAGCTCACGTATCTCGGGGGACCTAGCTTCGCGAAGGAAGTTGCTGCCGGGATTCCCACCGCCGTCTGTGTCGCTGGGCCCGACGAAGACATGGTCGCCGTGGTACAGAAGGCGTTTACGACCGAGCGTTTCCGTGTCTACAGCACCGAAGACGTCGTTGGCGTCGAGCTCGGTGGCGCGCTGAAGAACGTGGTCGCCATCGCCGCCGGGATCGGCGACGGGCTCGGCTTTGGCCACAACACCCGCGCGGGGTTGATCACACGCGGCCTCGCCGAGATTTCACGCCTCGCTCTTGCAAAAGGCGCCAACCCACTGACCCTCGCCGGACTCTCCGGCATGGGCGACCTGGTGCTGACGTGTACGGGTGACCTATCTCGCAACCGCAACGTCGGACTGCAGATCGGTCAGGGGAAGCCCCTCAAAGAGATCCTCGGCAGCATGCAGATGGTAGCCGAGGGTGTGCGCACCACCAAGAGCGCCAAGGCCCTGTCGGAGAAGATCGGAGTCGACATGCCGATCACACAAGAGGTCTACGCGATGCTTTACGAAGACAAGCCAGCGCTGAAGGCGGTCGGCGACCTGATGACGCGACCGCCCCGAGCCGAGCGCGAGTGATGGAAGGGAGTCGCTTTCGCGCCGTGTACCTGTTCCTGGTGCCCGCGATTCTGATCGCAACGGCCATCCTCGGATACTACACCTTTTCCTCGGCGCGGGAGTATGCGCAGCTCGGAGAGAGCGCGATCGTCCAATCGCTGTTGTCGGTGGCACAGCAGCGGGTCGAGCGGATCGAGAACTACATCATCGCCGCGGACAACACAGTCCTCCGGTTGGTCGATCCGAATGACTCGAGCACGATCGATGCTCTCTGGCTCCCGCAGGCGGGGGCACAAACGCCGAGCGTGAAAGCGGTTCTCCTAGTGAACCTCGAGGGCGACGTTCTCCAATGGGCGAGCACGGAGGATCGAAAGAGGAGGCGCAGCTTCCTGCGTGTTTTCAGGCACCATTTGGTCCAGTCGATGGACCTCGGAGATCTGGAGAGCAACGAGCTTCGGCACCTCCACGAACGCGTCGAGGACATCAGCTACCTGCTTTCTTACGAGGCCTACGCGACCCAAGACGGCCAGGTCACCTACGTGGTCGCCTACCACGATACGGAATACCTCGTGAACGACGTATTCCCGACGATGTTCGTCTCCGACACGAGCACCCCGCTCTACAACATCGTGAACAAGAGCAATCAACGCGTCTTCGGGCCGGACCTGACCGAAGCCGGAGTGTACACGGTCGATCATCGCTTCCCGACCACGCTCTATCTTTGGAGCCTCCAGGTGGCTCCTCGCCTGGCCGCGCTGCTTCTAGCACAGGGCCGTTCACGAATGCGCGGAGAGGTTGCGCTTCCTGTCATATCGTTCGCGATCATCCTGCTGAGCGCGATCTTCTTCATCTACGCCGCCGAAAAAGAGCGTCGTCTCAACCAGTTGAAAAGCGAGCTGATGGCAAACGTGTCGCACGAGCTGAAGACGCCGCTTTCGGTGGTGAGAATGTTCGCCGACATGTTGAGGTCCGATCGCGTACCCAGTGAGGAGCGACGAATCCAGTACTTGGACATCATCTGCCGCGAGTCCGAGAGACTGACTTCGTTGATCGACAACGTTCTCGACTTCTCGGCAGTCGAGGGTGGCAAGGGCCCCTATCGGCTCAAACGGGGGGATCTCGGCGAGGCCGTCGAACGCGCGCTCGATGCCTTTCGCTATCGCGGTGAGCAGGACGGGGTGGAAGTCCGGCTACTGACTCCGGACGAGCTGCCGCCGGTCCTGATCGACCAAGAGGCCATTGCGTTGGCTGTCATCAATCTGCTCGACAACGCCTTGAAGTACGGCGGGCAAACACCGGTCGAGCTCGAGCTGACTCCTCGCCGCTCGGCGATAGACGTGACCGTGCGGG
>JAPUKT010000255.1 GCA_027295555.1 Deltaproteobacteria bacterium | reverse complement strand
CAGAACGGGCAGGCCCACGTCCGGGGCTCCATGAGCTCGTAGCGGGTCGGCCGGTGCTCGTTTGTCTCGTATGCTCGGCATCACGCATCAATCCCGCTCAACCCCATCGAGGTGGTCAGCCATATAGTATACGCGGCAAAGACCTCCCGAGGCTATGCGCCACCGACCGGTCGCGCGCCCTGAGCCGCCGGGTGGCTCCTTTCGCTTGCGGATCATGTCTGGAAACGAGACAATCGTACCTTTCCAAGCGGCCCAGCGGCAGCGTGAGCCATGCACAACGAACCCGATAATGCCGCCGAAGTCACGCGGCGCCTGGACGAACAACTAAGGCTTCGCCCCCATTTCGCCGAGCGCATCCACCGCGAGCTGCTCATGACGCTGCATCGCCGTGGGATCGCCAGCATCGACAGCATCCACGACGAAGCGCGAAAGCGGGCCGGGCTGTCCAAGCGCGAGATCCTCGACGACCCGAACCAGGCCGAACGAGACCGGTGGGACGAGCGGGAACGTGAACTGGTCGAGTCCGTCACGCGCGAGTACGTCGCACGGCACTTCGTCCCCGCCGACGTGGACGACGTCGTCAACCTCACCCTCAAACGGGAAGAAGTTCAGAGCCTCGAATACGTGGCCACCAAGACCAACGCCTCGTTTCGCGAGCTGGCCGACAAGGTACAACGGTTCTGCGAGCTGCCGCCTGGCGAGACCAAGCTCGCGCCCGCCGAGGTTGTCGGAACGCGCGTGGCGCTCATCCGCCATTTCGTCAGCGACCAGCTCGAGTTCATCGGGATCGCAAAAAACCACCTGAAAATCCGGGACTTCGACGACATCACCCGACGCACCCTCGGAAGCGACCGCGGCATGGGTCGCATCGGCGGCAAGGCCGGCGGTATGCTCCTCGCCCACCGGATTCTCGCCGACCTGGAAACAGACGACGAACCCTACCTGCCCGTCGCCATCCCCGACTCGTATTACCTCCGCAGCGACGTCGTGGAGGACTTTCTGCGGCTCAATCGTCTCGACGAATACCAGAACCAGAAATACAAGCCCATCGAAGACGTGGCCCGCGAATACCCGCTGATCCGAGGTGTCTTTCGCAACGGCGACTTTCCCCTGAAAGTCGTCCATCAGCTTCGGCGCATCCTGGCCGACACCGGAACCGACCCCCTTATCGTCCGATCGTCAAGCCTCTTGGAGGATCGTTTCGGAACCGCGTTCTGTGGAAAATACGCCAGCGTATTTGTCGCCAACCAAGGGACTGTCGAACAGCGCCTGCGCGCGCTGTTCGGTGCCATCGCCGAGGTTTATGCCAGCGTCATGGCACCTGACCCCATCCTGTACCGCCGCGAGCATAACCTCATCGACTACGTCGAGGAGATGGCCGTGTTGATCCAGCGGGTCGTCGGAGTTCGCTTCGGCGACTTCCTGTTTCCACCGATCGCCGGGGTCGCCTTTTCTCGAAACGAGTATCGCTGGTCTCCACGCATCAAACGCGAGGACGGGTTGATGCGCATCGTCATGGGGCTCGGCACACGCGCCGTGGACCGCAGCGGCTCCGAGTACCCACGCATGGTGGCCCTCGGGGCGCCGACCCTCAGGGCCGAGTCCGACGCCAAGGAAATCCTGCGCTGTGCCCAGCGCACCGTCGATGTCATGGACCTCAAAAGGAATCGTCTGCGGTCGATCCGCTTGCCGGAACTGCTCGCCAGCGGCAGAGATCTCCCGATGCTGGACAAGATCGTCTCCGTCGCTCGGGACGACGAGCTCTACATGCCTCCCACCCAGCGCGTCGACGCCGATCCGGCCGCGCTGTGCATTACCTTCGACAAGCTGCTCCGCGCAACTCCGTTTGTCGAGCGAGTCCGTGAGATGCTCGCTCGCCTCGAAAACGTCTACGGTGTTCCGGTGGACTTGGAGTTCGCCACGGACGGGGAGAAGTTCTATGTGCTCCAATGTCGAACGCAGTCACAGGCCGCCGACTGCGGGCCCGTGACCATCCCCTCTGAGATCCCCCACGAAGACGTCGTGTTTGACGCCCACCGCCACGTCCGCACCGCCTTGGTCGAGGGCATCGAATACATCGTCTACATCGACTCCGCGACCTATAACGCCCTCCCCTCACGAGAAGCGCGACTCGAGCTCGCGCGCGTCGTCGGCCGCATCAATCACAAACTTCCCGCCAAGTCGTTCGTGCTGATCGGCCCGGGCCGCTGGGGAAGCAACGATATTCGCCTCGGCGTGCCGGTACGCTACGCCGACATCAATCATTGCTGTATGTTGATCGAGGTGGCCAGGCAAAAGGACGGCTTCGCCCCGGAGGTCTCCTTCGGCACACACTTCTTCCAGGACCTCGTCGAAGCCGGAATTCATTACCTGCCCCTATACCCCGACGAAGAGGGAAACCGCTTCAACGAAGCCTTCTTCAAGAACGCCCCCAACGCACTGATCGACCTGCTGCCCGATGACGCCGCGTTTCAGCACAGTATCCACGTCATCCACGTCCCCGCCGCCAGCGGCGGCCGAACACTCACCGTCGCCATGGACGCCGAAACCGACCACGCCGTAGCCCATCTGACCCGATAGTCAGCGCAATACAGCCCTCCAGCAGTCCGTCCGGAGGCCCATCTCGCCCGATCGGATCGCACGTCAGCCCCTGCCCCTCCGCTGCTGCTAGCGACCTGCGCTACTGTGAGGAGGAATTATCATCGAGCATCTTGCGAAGCTGATCGTTCTCCCGGCGCGTCGCCTCGAGATCAAACAACATGTACTTGATGCTCAGTCGCACAAAGTCGATGCTCTCCTGCAGGCTGCTGACCGTTTCCTTCAGCTGACGATGCCGCTCGCGGGTCTGCTCCGCGAGCATTTCGATCTTGTCGCGCTCCCCAGCCGGCAACGTCCCGATCTCCGCAATCAACTCAGCCAGTTTTCGTTGAAAAGTATCTTCGTTCATCGCTTCCCCCCTTTTCGAGCGAGATTCGGTCGAGGCCACCGGGCCAGGACCCCAACGACCGCGCTCCCGCGCCGCATACGGAAGCCGAGCGTTCCCGACTCTGGATGTGCACCGCCCATGCCAGCGT
>JAPUKT010000254.1 GCA_027295555.1 Deltaproteobacteria bacterium | reverse complement strand
CGGAGATCGCCGAGGTGCTCGAAGAAGGTCATCTCCTGATCGTCTTCGGGGGCCGAGGGTGGTTCGGGAGCCGTCGCGTGGATGGGCTCGGTCATGAATGATTCGTTTTGGCAGACGCGTCGGGATCGGGCGACGCCTCCGCTTCGGCCACCGGACTGGGCGTCGCAGGCTTTTGAAGCGCCTGAGTAGCGTCACTCGGTCGGGGCACTGGAGGCGGCGTCGAGGCTTGCGGGGGCACTGGAGGCGGCGTCGAGGCTTGCGGCTTAGGCTGCGCTTGCGGCACCGGCCGAGCCCGCGGAGGGACCGGCGGAGGGCGGAACGGATCGCCTTCTCGCATCAACTCGTCCAACCCGATGGCATCCTTGAACTCGCGGCTCGCGCTCCTTATCTGGCGCATGCCCTTGCCGACCGTCCGCATGAAGGTCGGAAGCTTCTCCGGCCCCACCGCCACGAGAAGAATTACCAGGAAGAACATCAGCTCCGTGGGTCCAATCCCAAACATGTTCCCCTAGAATGAAGCGTAGCGCCCCCGCGGGGCAACCTAAGCACTTCGGGCGTCCCGATCACGCCTGGAAACGCAACTCTCGCAATCGCTCCACGGTACGATTGACGGCACGAACCCGCCTTTCGTAGTCGCGGGTGAGCTCCTGGATGCGGGCGGCGGCGGCAAGTGTCTGCTCGGAGCTCTCCGAATGCTTGCGGTGCGACTCCTGCAGCTGATGAACCATGTCCGAGATGTGCTCCATCGCTCCGGTCAGTTGTCGACCGCCTTCGGCCTGCTCCTGGCTGCTTCGCTCCATCTGCTGCGTGATCAGGCGCATGTTGTCGGCGCTCTTCATGATGAGCTCCGAGCCACGAGCCTGTTCGGCCGTAGCAGCGGCGATCTGCTGAACGGTCTCGGCAATGCGTCCGATGGCATCGGTGACTTGCTTCGACCCCTTGGCCTGCTCGACCGTCGCGCGCGCAATGCCGCGCACCATCACAGTCGATTGCTTCGACGACGCGAGGATCTTCTTGAGGGCCCGTTCTGCTTCGGCGCTCACCGTGACGCCTCGGTCGACGGTGCCTGCGCCAAGCTCGACCGCCTGGATGGCGTTCTTGGTTTCTTCTTGAATGGCCTTGATCAACTCGGCGATCTCCTTGGTGGAGGCGCCCGCCCGCTCGGCGAGGTCCTTGATCTCGTCGGCCACGACCGCGAAGCCTTTGCCGTGCTCACCGGCCTGCGCAGCGATGATCGCGGCATTGAGCGCGAGGAGGTTGGTCTGCTCGGCGACGTCGTCGATGACGTTCAAGATATCCCCGATCGCCTCGATGCGGTCTCCGAGATTCGAGATTTTGCTGACCGCCTGAACCGAGCTCGACTTGATGTGATTGAACTCTTCGATGATTTTCAGAATCGATTCCGCGCCAATTTCTGCGTCCGTCGCGACCTCTTCGGAGAGCCTGGCCGTTTCGTTGGCGTTCGACTGCACTTGATCGATCGAAACGTCCATCTCGTTCATCGAGGACGAGGTCTCCTCGGCGGTCAGGGCTAAGGCATCGACGTTTCGCGCCACTTCCTTGATGCTGTACGCCATTTCTTCGATCGAGGATGCGGTTTCGCGGACGCTCGACCCTAGATTGGACATGTTCTCGGCAACTGAGTGGTTCGTCGCCGTCATTTGCAGGATGCTCGAGGAGCTTTCTTCGGTGCTCAAGGACAGTGCTTCGACACGGTCGCTGATCGCCTGAAGCGAAATGGCCATCGATTTCAAAGTACGCGCCGTCTCTTCGACCGCAACCATCTGCTCACCCAGGCCGCTCGCAAGCCCCCGAACGTTCTCCCCGATGACGCTTTCGATCTCGTCGACTTCGCTTTTTATCTCCCGCATTCGCGCGTCGACTTCGGCGACCTCGAGTGACGGCGGCTGGCCCGACGCGATGATCAACATCCCCAGCACGCCCAGGACGGATGCAATCACCCCTGCCGCAGCGACGCTCAGGGCTCCGCTTTCAGCGCCTACAGGCCCGACGACGAACGCGAGCGCGAAGCACAAAAACCCGGGAACGAGATAACGGCTCTTGGCAATAGCCCGAAACATGACCCCCACTAACGTGGGTGAGGGTATCCGGCCGCGGGAGGGCCAGGCAAGTTCCGCTTGGATCTCCGGCTCTTCCGTTCAGAGCGGATTGGTGAGGAGTTGCATCGAGATCTGGAGGGCCAGCGAATAGTCGCCTTCCATCTTGAGCTTCCCGCCAAGGAAAAGCTCTTGGACCGTGGTCTCGCCACGCCGGACCGTCTCGAGGTCCGAAAACTGGAGCTCCGTGGTGAAACCAGGGTCCGCTGGGACCTCAGGGACATTGAAGGCCACTCGTACGACCACATCCCCCAACCCGGGGACACCCCTGACCGTGGCCTCGAGGGTCATGGGCCGCCCGGCAAGCGCGTCATCGAATCGCTTGGATGCGGTCTGAGCCGCTCCGACCGCCACTTCATCGTCTTCTAGGGCGCCCGACTTCAGAGCCTCGCCGAGCAGGAGCTGAATCGCATCGCCTGGAATTTTGGCGGCCACCCTGAGAGGGACGCCGGCTGATGGCTCATCCCCCGAGGTCAGCGAGCCCGCGTTGGCCGATAGGACGATCGGTGGCTCGTCGTCGACTTCGAGACGTACTGCGCCCGTCACCCCTTTGACATCGGCGAGGACCCGCTGCGCGCGCTCATCACCACCCGCTGCGCGGGTTTCGAGGACTTCCACCCCGCGGGTGAAAAGCTTCGGAAAGCTGTCTCGGAGGAACTCGATCGGTTGTACTGCCATGGGCGGCGGAGTGTAGCCAAGAACGCCGGTCACACCAAGCTGGCAAAATGGCTCAGAATCAGCCACCATTCCGATCGATGTCGGAGGAGGAGCACCGACCTACCGTATTGTTGGTGGGCCAGGGTGAACCGATGCAGACGGCGCTCGGGGAAGCGCTTCGTCGCCACGGAGCGTCTGTCGCGGCATCCGCGACCGCGGAGCTCGAGAATGCAGTGCGCGCCTACGCACCGGATCTGGTCGTCTTGATTGGCGACGCCGCAGTGCGGGGCGGCGCCAGCGTCGTCCAGAGGATGGCGGCAAACCGAGCGACTGACGTTCTGCCAATTGCGGTCGTCTCGAACGAAGCGGTCCTCAAGCACGAAGGGTCTGACTTTCGCACCGGTGCGGTCGCGATCGTGCCGAGGGGCGCGGGCGCCGACACGATTGCTCGCCGACTCGCCGAGCTCACGTGGGAAATACCCGACCGCTCCGGCCTCGCAAGGGGTGAGCTCACCGAGCACAACCTGAAGGACGTCGTGTCCCTCGTTTCGAGCGATCACAAGACCGGCATTTTGAGCATTCGGTCTCCGAAGGGGGTCGTCGAAGGCTTGCCGATGGTGATCGAAACCGAATCGGCAAGCGCCCACAACATGGAAATGATCCTCGAGCGTCTGCGGGAAGCGATGTCCGAATCCGAGCCGCTCGAGTACGAGTTTCACGAGGTAAGCGGTGGCCGACTGTCCACTCTTCCTGCTTCGATCGAGGCTACCGAAGAAGTCGACCTCGGGGTCCTCGAAGGAACGCGAATGGTGATTCTCGACTCCGACGAGCTGCGCGCGGAGAAGCTCGCTCACGTCCTGCATGCAAAGGGGGTGCGGGTCGCCGCAGCCGATTTTTCAACCGCGGTCATCCCCAGAATTCGCGAGGTCGACCCGCAGGTCGTCGTGATGGACTCGAACGCGGTCGGGGGTAAGGGCATCGAGTTCGTCCGTGCAATTCGCAAGGATCCGCAGCTTCGCTGGGCCTCGATGCTCGTGGTGCGGTGGGATGATTTCTGGCCGACCGCGTCCTCGGATGTCGAGCCGGACCTCGGACAACTGGCAGCGCGGATCATTCCTCTCATCGAGCAGGACGCGGAGGTGGCTCGTCGCGTCACCGACGAGGTCGATTTCGACACGAGGCTCGAGCTGATCGGTCCCGGTCGCCTGCTGCGCTCACTTGGTTCGGTCGCCGGTGTGCGCCACGTCAGCGTCAGCGGGAACAAGCGAAGCATCGAGGTGGACATCGCGGACAACTCGATCCTGGCCGCATACGCGACGCTTCGTGAAGGAACGACGCAGAGCTTTCAGGGTATGCCGGCTCTCACCGCACTCTGGGGTATGAACTCGGGCCGTGTTTCGATCCGAGAGCAGGATCTACCCTCGGTCGCGAACATCATGATGCCGGTCGACGAAGCGCTCGGAGTCGTGGCACGAAACCTCGGCCTCACCGACGATGAGAACAACGTCGTCGGAGATGCACCGACCGCCCCGCCGGCGGCGCCCGAAGTGGCAGACCACGTAACGATGGCCCCGGGCGCCCTGTCGGGTACGGAGCTCGATGAGCTCCGAACCATGGCGCCGCCCAGGTTCCGGCATCTACAAGCAGCGGGCGCCGAGGGGCAGGCGTTCTCCGACGAGGAAGCTCCGACGAACAAGATGCGCCAGTTGCTCGGAAGGGTGGAGACCCAACGCCATGCGAGTGGCGGCATCCGAGAGAGCAACGGTCCCGAACGACACACCGACCATGGCGTCTCGGACGCGACCAAGGGTGCCCCGAGGCAGCCAACCCCGCCACCGCCGCCGCCCGACGCTCGAAAACCGTCGCGAGGTCCGCTGTTTGCGGACGAACAATTCGAGCATGAGCTCGCGCCGATGTTGGAAGGGCCGGCGACGATCCTGGCGCCTGCCCTGGCTCAGTCGACGCCGGCCTGGATTCAGATCCTCCTTCTGGTGGCGGTCATCGGAGGCGGCGGCCTTTTGGCCTGGCAACTCTGGTTACGCGCCGACTCGGATTCGGTCGCGGTCGCCGAGGTCGAAAAGGACGCGCCAGTGGACAAGAGACCGATCACCGGGCCGGTGGGCGGAGTAGAAGCGCTGGCTGAGAGTGAGACCGCCGAAGAGGAAGTCGCACAGCCGGAGGCTCGAGAAGCGAGCGCCGGGGAGCCGCCAGAAGAAGATGAAGAAGAAGCCGCGGATGCTGAAGCGGAGGCGTCAGCCCAACGGAAGCCGGAGCCGGTCATTCCCACGCGAAACCTGCCCCGAGATCCAGGCAAGGCCTCCGACGTCCTCGTTCATCGCGCCCTTTCGTTGATCCGAAGCGGCGAGCTCGACCGGGCAGAGGCGACGCTGGACCGGGCATGGGAGCTCGACGCGAAGAATCCTCAGGCCATGGCGGGCTACGCCACCCTCTACCTCAGGGCCAAAGACGGCGACCGAGCCGTCGAGTGGGCCCAACGCGCTGTTGCGAAAAGGCCGCGCCGGGCGCCATACAAAGTCCTCCTCGGAGATGCCTTCATGCTTCGAGGCGATGTGAGGCGCGCGAACAAAGCCTGGCGAAAAGCGCTCGCGCAGGACCCCGACAATCGGGCCGCGCGATCCCGTCTCGCCAAGACCGCCAGCGCGGTCGCCAATTAGTTGCCCATTCCCCGACGCCGGGCCTAGCGTCGGGCCATGTCTAGACGATTCTGGTGGGCGGGTGTGTTGGTGGGACTGAGCGGCTGTCTGATCCAGAACTTGAGTCCCGAGACCAGGCTTCGCGACTCGGTAATCGAGTTCAATGAGGGAACACGCTGGGGTCGAATGGATGTCGCGGCCGGTCACGTGTCGCCGGTGTTCCAGAACCAATTTCGGTTGTCGCATCTGCGCTGGGGGCGAGACATTCAGATCGCTGACAGCGAGATCCTAGGCATAAACGCCGACACCGAGGAAGATGGCTCGGGAGCGCTCTCCCGCGTTGCGATCCGTTGGTACGACCACGAGACGATGATCATCGCACAGACGGTGATTCGGCAAGCATGGCAGAAGCACAAGCAAAGGTTCCTGCTCACTAAGGAGTCCGTGGAGAGTGGTCATCCGGGCCTGCTCGCGATTCCCGGAGTGCAGCAGCCCGTTGAGGGCCCGGTCGACGAGGAAGAGTACGAAGACTTCGACGACGAGCAGTGGAGCAGCGTCTATTGAGTCAGCCGATGCCCACCGCGTCGCGCACACGCTGAATGGTCGCGTGGGCGATGGTCCTCGCCTTGGCTGCGCCGTCACTCAAGATCGCATCGAGCTTTGGCTCGTCCGCCCGAATCTCGAGGTACGCATCCCGCTTGGGGCCGATCTCCGCTTCGATCGCTTCGTAGAGGTCTTGCTTGGCGTGGCCCCATCCGTAGCCGCCCGCTTCGAGCTTCTGCCCCATCTCGGGGGCCCGCTCCGGAGCGACGAGCTTGTAGAGCTCGTACACGGTCGAACCCTCGGCGGTCTTGGGATCCTCCAGCGTCTCGGACGTAGTCGTGATGCCCATGATCACCTTTCGAAGCTTCTTGGTTGATTCGAAGAGCGGAATCCCGTTGCCGCGGCTCTTGCTCATCTTCTCGCCGTCGGTTCCCGGAACCAGCGGGGCCTCGGTGATCAACGCTTCCGGCACGACCAGCGTGTTCTCACCGTAAGTGTGGTTTAGTCGCAACGCGACGTCGCGGGTCAGCTCCAGATGCTGCTTTTGGTCTTTGCCGATCGGCACCACGTCGGTGTCGTAGAGAAGAATGTCGGCTGCCATCAGCACCGGATAGTTGAAGAGCCCCGCATTGGGTGAATCACCCCGTACAAGAGCCTCTTTGTAGGCATGACCGCGCTCGAGCTGGCCCTTCGCCAACAAACAACTCAATACCCACGTGAGCTCGAACACCTCGGGCACGTCGGACTGGCGGTAGAGCAAGGTGCGCTCCGGGTCGAGACCGCAGGCAAGCCAGGTGGCCGCGACGTCGCGAACGTAGTCCCTCAACTTCTCGGCGTCCCGAACGGTGGTCAGCGCGTGATAGTTCGCGATGAAGTAGAGCGTCCGATATCGATCGACGAGCGAAAGGGCGGGACGGATCGCGCCTAAGTAGTTTCCGAGATGTGGCAGATGCGTCGGTTTGATGCCGGTCAGAGACGTCTTCACCGCCCCGAGAGTGTCCCATGTGGACATGCGCGGCAACCGGGGTATGAACGCCGAACCGTGGCCGATCGCGCGTTCAAGGTCCTTGGCATCCAGCAAATCGCGGTCGGCGCGTCCGACAAAGTCGCCCTTCGTCGACTTTGGGTCGACACACTCGGGCTGACACCCACAGGAAATTTCCGAAGCGAAGAAGAAAACGTCGACGAGGACATCGTGACGATGGGCGCGGGCGCTTTCACGGTCGAAGTGGACCTCATGCAACCGATCGATCCGGAAAAGAAGCCCAGGGTCGACACCCCGCCCCTCAATCACATCGGGCTATGGGTCGACGACATCGACGCGGCCGTGAAGTGGCTGGCAGCCCAGGGTGTCCGATTCACCCCCGGTGGAATCCGCCCGGGAGCCTCCGGCCATCGCGTGTGCTTCATTCATCCGAAGGGCAACGAGGAAGCGCCGATCGGTGGCGAAGGCGTCCTGATCGAGCTCGTGGAGGCTCCTGCAGAAGTTCGAGAGGCGTTCGAGGCGCTTTGAGCTCGCGCGTGTCCTGCTTTCTATTCTCTAACTCCTGGTAGCTCGTACTCGTAGCCGTACCCGTCCTGTGCGGTCACTCACGGAGTGACCGCTGTGGCCTTCGATTGTGAAAGCAGGAGCTTACGGGCCATCTCGTACTCGTAGAAGCTGACCATTTTGGTATCGAGAACGCGCTGGAACTGGGCGTTCGCCCGATCGCGGTCGCCCGCGACGAAGAGCCGAGTGCCCTCGTAGAACAAGGCCTCAGTCTCCTCACCGAGGCTCGAGGCCACGGTCAGAAGGTCGTCGTAGCTGATGTCGTGAGCGCCGAAGCGCGCGAGCTTGCCCCACCAGTTTGCTGGCTTGCCGAGCCGGCGAAGCAGCTCGATATGCTCAGGGCTCGGGGACTGATCGGCCCGCGCTGCGATAAACTGGAGCCACAAGGTGAAATACACCTTCCACTCGGGGGGCAGGTTGAGCTGAAGCTGCGCGCGACGCCAGACCGTCGATGCGAATTCGAAGTCGTGCTGCTCGGCAACGACGAGATGCGAAAGGATGGTGGCATACACCTCACGCCATTGGGGGGCGAGAGCCATCGCGCTGTGGAACGCATCGAGTGCCTCGTCGTGCCGACCGAGATGATCCAAGAGGACCCCGCGGCGAATCTCCGCCAGCGCGGCGGTTGACCCTTCGACGAGGCCGATCGCCTCGCTCCATGCGTCGAGTGCAGTCTCATAGTTCGTCTTCATCTCGCGGATGCGGCCTTGAGCGCCCGCCACGCTGCCGATGTGCTCGAGGATCTCCGCGCGATGCAGGGAATCGCTGAGCGTATGCGAGGGGGTTAGCTCCAGGGCGCGCCGATAGTAGGGCCTCGCTTCCTTGGGGCGCCCGGTGCGCTCGAGCAAAAGGCCCAATTGAAGTAGCGCATTGGCATTCTCATCGCGCGCGATGCTTGCTTGGAACCGTCGCTCGGCCTCGTCGACATGGCCGGCGTTCATCGCCAGCATGCCGATCAAAAACTCGAGTTGGTCCGGCGCGATTGGAGGCGCCGAATCGGGCCAACGTTCGAGCCGCGCCGCGAGGATCTGCTCGGCGCTGCGGGCCAATGCGTTCGACCGTTCGGGGTGGGGGTCCATCAGACGACTTTCGATGAACTCGTCCAGCTGATCGAGCGCTTCGTCGTAGAGCTCGACCATCTCCGGAGCGAGCTCGATCGCGCTTACGTACCAGGCGGTCGCGTCGGCAAATCGGGCCTCCTCGGCCGCGACGCGCGCCATGCAACGACGAAATCGAAAGTCTTTGGGATATCGGCCGAGCGACGCACGACAAAGGCCAGAAGCGACGTCGGGTCGGGCAACCGAGAAGCCCTCGACGAGCTCATAGGTGGCATTGGCGCCGTCCTCCGTGGGGCTCTTGGCGAACCGCAGGAGATCGAGCAGTCGAATCTGAAGCTCGCCACCGGGGCCCATGGTCTCGACGTGTGTGATGGCCGACTCGACGTCGCCGTAGGTCAGGTACACGGCAGCGACATCGAGCGGTGCGATCCGCCAGATTCGATTGGTGAAGGAACCGGACTGGCCGCGGGCCTCCGATGACTCTGCGGAGACCGCGTCGCGGCGCGCGATGTATACCGCAGCGAGCGTGTCTAGGACTTCAGGAGCCGGTGTCAGATCGGCGTGCTCGGTCCAGACCTCGAGAAGCTGGCCGTAGCGCGGAAGGGCATCGTTGACTTGGCTGCGCGCGTCGCGGCCCCAAGCGGCGACTTCGTCGTAGCTCTGCTGGTACCTCTCCTTCTCGGTAAGGCGCGCGAGGAGGAAGTACGCCGCGAGAACACGTCCCTCGTCTCCGAGACGCCCGCCGCGATCCGCAATGAACGATGCGATCGGCTCGAGACCCTGGGGAAGTACCCCCGTTGCGAAATCGGACGGCGTGAGCACATCGGTCAGTCGCTCGACTCGGGCGACGACACCCTCGTAGTCCACGATGTCGGCAAGGCTTTGGGCCTCGACGAGGATCGTAGCGATCAGTCGATCGCGAAGCGCGAGGCGCTCGGGGTCTGAGCTCGTCATCCGCATGTACCGGCGCGACTCGGCAGGATATTCGGCTCGGGGGATCGGCTCGGCGCTTCGGACGGGGGACGGCCCCTTCGTCACCGATCGCGAGTGCGCGCAAGCCGCCATGAGCGTCAGCAAGCCGAGGATGACCAGGGACTGAAATCTCATACCGCCCAGCCGCTATAGCAGGGTCGGCAGATCAGGGCAGGCGCATATCTTGCCTGATGCCCCTCGGTCCGTGTCAGGCTATGCGGCGTCGTGGGTGGATACCTCCGAGCTGCGCTGATCGCGCTGGCGATCCCTTTGCTCAACCGAATCTTCCTCGCGTTGGCTGGCTTTCTTCAGTTGAAGAGCGTGTCCGTGAGCTGGGCTGAGGCAATTCGTGCCGGCGCCGAAGCGCCCTTGAACCTTGCTTTGGTGCAAGCGGCCAGTGTGGGCGTGCTCTTCATCGTGGCATTTCCTCACAAGTCCCGGGAGGGCGGACTCCTCGAAGCAGTTCACGTGCGGCCCCTCGTGGGCAGCATCGTGGCCTTGTGCTTCGCGGCCGGGCTATCGCTTCAGTTCACGTTGGCCGAGGTCGGAAATCTCGCCCAAGAGATCTGGCCGTTGAGCTTCGACGAGTTGGCCCGACGGTACGAGCTGCTGACTCCGACCACTTGGTGGGGTGGCATGTCGGCCCTGGTCGCCTTCGTCTTGGTTCCCCCGGTCACCGAGGAGCTCGTTTTTCGGGGCTGGCTCCTCCCCATGCTCCAGGGTCGGTATGGGACGCCCGCCGCGCTGGTATGGAGCTCGGTCCTCTTCGGGATCGTCCACGGAGAGCCCGGTGCAATCCTCTACGCGACCCTCGGTGGGCTCGTCCTCGGCGCGGTCGCGCTCCGAACGAAATCCACCCTGGCGAGCATCGCGCTGCACGCCGGCATCAACGCCGCGCCCTTGCTGCTGCCCGTGGCAGTGGTTCGAATCGAAGGCTTCAACACCCTCCCCGGTCAGGTTGAGCACATCAGCCTATGGCTGATCCTCCTCTCCATCCTGGTCACAGCGGGGTTGCTTACCGTGCTTTGGCGCTCCACCGAAGACGACGGCCCCTCGTAGACGAGGACGTAGACGAAAAGCCTAGGGGACAGCCCCCAGCTAGCTAGACGCGTTCGACGTCGATGACGCCCTGGAGCTTGGCAACGCCGCGCATGATCTCGCGGAGACGGTCGAGGTCGCCCACGCGGAAATGGAACATGTTTTCGGCGCGGCCGTCTTTGGATAGGCAGGACGCTTCGCTGATGTTCACGCCGTTCGAGGAAAACACCGACGAGACCGAAGCAAGGATACCGGAGCGGTCGTCGGTCATCACGCGGAGCGACACGGGGAGGTCGACGTTGACGTCCTCGGCCCAACTCACCTGCACGCGCCGCTCTGGATCAAGCTCGAGAACGCGCGGGCACCCTCGGCGGTGCACCGACACACCGCGGCCACGGGTGATCCAGCCGGTCACCGGATCACCAGGGACCGGATTACAGCACTGGGCAAACCGAACGAGCAAGTTGTCGAGGCCCTGTATGCGAATGCCGGAGCCGTCCGAGCTCTTCGAGACGCGCTGAACGGTGCGCTCGAAGAAGCCAGGACGAAGGCTGTCGCGCTCGCCATCTTCGCTCGGGATGATCGCCTCCATGACGGTCGGAAGCGCGAGCTTTCCGATCCCGACGCGGGCGTAGAGCTCGTCTTCGCCGCCCGTTCGGAACCGCGAGAAAACCTCTTTGGCACGATTGCTCTTGAGGAAGCGGGAGAGCGACAGCTTGTTCTTGCGCATCTCCTTCTCGAGCAGCTCCCGGCCGAGCTCGATGGCCTGCTTTCGTTCCTCCATGCGCAGGTACACACGAATACGCGAGCGAGCGCGGCTCGTGATGGCGAACTCGAGCCAATCCTGGCTGGGATGGTGGTTCTTGCTCGTGATGATCTCGACCACATCGCCGTTCTGAAGCTTGTGGCGGAGCGGCACGATCGCGCCATTCACCCGCGCCCCGGAACACCGGTGGCCAACCTCGGAATGAACGGCATAGGCGAAGTCGATTGGGGTGGAGCCTCGAGGAAAAGTTTTGACGTCGCCCTTCGGCGTGAAAACGTAGACGTCCTCCGGGAAAAGATCGACTTTGATGCTCTCGTAGAACTCCTCCGGATCGGCGACCTCCTCTTGGAACTCCATCAACTGCCGTAACCACACGAAACGTGCAGCGTCTTTCGGGTCGATCCCGCCCGTGTGGTCCTTGTACTGCCAGTGCGCCGCGATGCCGTACTCGGCAGTGCGGTGCATCTCGTGGGTACGAATCTGAATCTCGACGCGGCGGTTCCCCGGCCCGATCACCGTAGTGTGCAGCGATTGGTACATGTTCGACTTCGGGAGCGCGACATAGTCCTTAAAACGACCGGGCACCGGCGTCCACTCCGAATGGGTCACGCCGAGCGTCGCATAGCAATCGGCAACGCTCTCCGTGATGACTCGGAAAGCAACGAAGTCGTGTACCTGCTCGAAGCCGACGCCCGTCGCCTTCATCTTTCGGTGAAGCGAATAAAGATGCTTACGGCGCCCACTGATCTGCACCGAGAAGCCGCGCGTCAAGAGCATCTTCTTCAGTCGCGCCGTGACGTCGGCGATGTAGCTGTCCGTGTTCTTGGCGACGGCGTCGACCTGAACCGCAAGCACGTCATGGGCTTCGGGCTCGAGGTGTTTGAAGCTGAGGTCCTCGAGCTCGGCTTTCAGCCACTGAATCCCGAGTCGGCCCGCAAGTGGTGCGTATATCTCGATCGTCTCACGGGCGATGCGCTCCTGCGAGACCGGCGACATGTGCTCAAGCGTGCGCATGTTGTCTAGGCGATCGGCAAGCTTGACGAGGAGCACGCGAATGTCACGAGCCATCGCCACCAGCATCTTCCGGAAGCTCTCGGCCTGACGGTCTTCGCGCGAGGCGAAGTTGACTTTACCGAGCTTGGTAACGCCATCGACCAGGAACGCGACCTCCTTGCCGAACACCGTTTCGATGTCGGGAATGCTCGCTTCGCAGTCCTCGACCACGTCGTGAAGAAGCGCGGCACAAACGCTCGAGACATCCAGACGCATATCAGCGATGATGTCGGCCACCGACACCGGATGCGCGAAATAGGGCTCCCCCGACTTCCGGCTTTGCCCATCGTGCATACGGGCGGCGTACACGTAGGCCTTGTTGATCAGATCGGTATCCGCTCGGGGATGGTATCCCTTCACCTTTTCAAGAATGTTGGTGAGGCGGACCATGACGGGCCACTAATCAGGCAACCTCAATTTAACACCGACTCCAATTGGTGCCAAGGTAGTGACGTTTAGTCATCTGGCCACCATAACCACGATTTAGATGACGCGCGCCCATCCGACCTCGGGGCCCTCCCCGGCGAGAAAACGTCTCGCGACCGTTATCGCGGTAGTCGGAATGGCGCTGGTCGGTGGTCAGCTCGCCCGGGCCTGGCCCCGCGATGTGGAAGTGGCCTATCAGGCCGATCCCCAAGTCCGCCGAATGGATGTTTACATCGTCCGGGACGGTGAGGCAGTCGTGAGCGCCCGTTTCAACCGCGCGGCCGGCGACGCGAGCGCCTTTTTCCACACCGTGAGCCTTCAACCGGGTGAGTATCGGACCCACATCACGGTCTATGGGCCTGACGGTCGGGGGATTGAGCACAGCCGACCGCTGATCGTCCCGGCCGACGGAGTGACTCGATTCGACCTGAGGGAGTAAGCCAGCGGGCGACCGAAGGATCCTCGGGCTCATCGTTGGACAGGCCTGCTATGCTCGGGCCGCGTTGCAGAGCGCGGACGGTCCCAGAGAGTCGAAGAAGGTCACCGCCCTGGTCGTGGCCGTGCTGGTTTCCGTCGCGATGGTCCTATGGATGGCCAATCGCGATCCGTTCTCCTTCGGCCCGCTTTGGGGAACACTGATCGCGTTCGTCGCATCGGTCGCCTGGGTCGCCTGGTCGGTACCGGGGCCTCCGGGCGATACTGTTTCCTGGCGAGGTACCACGCTCGCGAAGCAGCCCGGTGAGCTCATCTCGCCGCTGGCGTCCGCCGTGCTTGCGACGTTGGTGCTCGTGATTGGCGGCTGGGTCGGCGGCTACGACGCATTGCCGGTCACGATCTGCATCGCGCTTCTCTGCTTGGTGCCGCCCGCCCTACGACGTCCGGGGCTCCTGGTACTGATGGTCGTCTCCGTGCTCTACCTTCCACTGCTCGGGAGCTACGGCTTGTGGGATCCGTGGGAGACACACTATGGCGAGGTCGCCCGGGAGATCCTCGCGCGAAACGACTGGATCAGCTTGTGGTGGGCGCAGGACAACTGGTTTTGGTCGAAGCCAGTCTTCCTCTTCTGGGCTGAAGCTTGGAGCATGGGCGTCGCCGGGATCGATTTCATGCCGGACGCCAATCCGGCGCACCCGGAGTGGGCGATGCGGATGCCGACGTTCGTCATGACGATCGCCGCGCTCGGAGTCGTTTACGAGACGATACGGCGCCAGTTCGGCTCGCGGGCTGGGGCGCTCGCCGCTCTGGTCACAGCGACGATGCCGCAGTTCTTCTTCATCTCGCGCCAAGCGATCACCGACCTCCCCCTCGTCGCGGCGATCACGATCGCGGCCTGCTGCTTGCTGATGGCCGTCCAGGAGGACCCCGAGCGGGAAGCCACGGTCTTCCAAGTCGGCCCCATCAAGCTGTCGCTGCAGCACGTGATTCTGTTCTTCGTCGTGCTAGCCGTGCTTCCGCAGGCGGCCTACCTGATCTCGCGCAATGTCTCTTGGATCGATGGCTGGCACCTCGTCGCCCACCCCGATCACTTTCTCTACGGCTCCGCCGGCAACGTCGACGTCCCAGGGAACCCAGATCCCCGAGATCAGCTCCCCCGGGTGCCAGGCCTCGGAGGACAGCCGTTCGTCCAAGGCATTCTTTGGCTCTCCGCCCTTGGCGCCATCGCGTTCATCCTTCGCAAAGAGCGCCGCCAGAGGCCGCTCTTGATGTACGCGTTCTACTTTTCGTGCGCGATCGCCTTCCTGACCAAGGGGCTCTTAGGGCTCGCGATCCCGGGGCTGATCGCTCTCTTCTACCTGGTCGCCTCCCGCCGCTGGGCGCTGCTCGGTGACGGCGAGCTTCGAATCGCATCCGGCGCCCTCGTCGTCGTTGCGGTGAGTCTCCCCTGGTATCTCGCGATGGTCGTGCGGCATGGGTCAGGCTTCACGAACCGCCTCCTGATTCACGACCACATCAATCGGCTCGCGAGCGGTGTGCACGGCGACAAGGGCACCGTCGAGTACTTCCTCACCCAGATCGGGTACGCGACCTTCCCTTGGGTGGCGCTCATCCCCGCAGCCCTGATGGTGTTCCTTTGGTATCGCACCCAAGCGCGATCGATGAACGACCGGCGAAGCGACACGGTGCTCTTCTTGGGACTTTGGTTTCTGTCCTCGTTCGTGTTGTTCAGCGCGATGATGACCAAGTTCCATCACTACATCCTCCCGACGATCATCCCCGCGGGGATCTTGATCGGCATCGCGATGGCGGAATGGTGGGGACCGAAGCGCCCTTTGGCCACGGTGTTCGCCGTGAGCGCTGCCGTGCTCTTGGTGGCGGGGTTCGCGTTTCTCACCGGTGACCCGCGCGGGATCATTCCGGCGGAGGCGATGGGAATCGACGATTGGATCCTGCAACAATCCAATCCAGCCAAGGCGTACGCGTGTCTCGGGGCCGGGCTCCTCATGGGGGTGATGGCCCGTCGGAACCTTTCGAAAGCCGAGACTCGTGTTCCCTCATCTCGGTGGAGCATCGCAGTCGGGGTGGCCTTGATCATGGGGGCATGCGTCGTCGCGTTCGTCGGGCGAGACTTGAGCTGGGCGACGACCGCGCGACCACAAGGAAACGAGCGCCTGATCCACTTGTTCGTCTACAACTACGGTCGGCTCTGGCCCGAGCACCTCGATTACAGGGCCATCCTGACGGGCTTTGCGATCGCCTCTGCGCTCCTCACCGCCGCAGCCGCCTTTCAGGCCTGGCGAAACGTCGCCGTCCGAGCGTTCATGGGCCTTGCGATCGTGTTCTGC
>JAPUKT010000253.1 GCA_027295555.1 Deltaproteobacteria bacterium | reverse complement strand
GCAACACAGTCGACGCGGCAGAAGCTCGCATGGCTTAGCACTGACGCTGAACGCTGACGCTGGCGCTGACGCTGGCGCTGACGCTGGCGACGTCAGGTCAACGGCTCTGGGCATGGTCGGACGCGGAGTGGCGTCGCGTTTCCATGAAACGCGCCCCGTACTCCGAGGAAGCTCCCCGCGTGCGATCATGCGAAAAACGCAGGGAAAATCGTAGGCCGTGCGGCCTGCTCTGATGCGCTTGGCGGCGATTGCCTCCGACATGTGAAAGCGCTTTGTACAGAAGGAGAGCTACTCTTCTTTAGGCTCGTCCGGCTCCTCTGGCTTCTTCGGAGCCGACGGCTCGCCGTACTCGTCTAATAGCTTCTTTTCGAGCTTGTCGAGGAGCATGCGCTCGATGTAGCTCGGCATGGCCGGGATCTGGATGGCGACGCGGACCGGGCCGCTGCCCCGGTCTTCGATTCGGATGAGCTCGACACTCCCCGGATAGCTGCGGCCGTCGTCGCGGTAGTCGAAGAGAAGGTAGCCGATGCTCTCGTCGCGATCGCGAATCGGGTACCCCTGGTCGACACGGATCAAACGAACCGCAGCGCGCCAAACCTGGTCATACGTGTGCCGATAGTCCTCGGTCTTCTTCGCCTTCCCGACGGACGGCAAGAGCAGCGCAGCGGTCACGACGATGGCGGCCCAGGGCTTCATCCACTGAGACGCTACCGAAGCCCCGCCCACCCTCCAAAAAAGGGGCGGGCGGCGCTGGCACTGACGCTGGCACTGTCACCGGCCCTGCTTTTCGAGCTCCGGCGCTAGCTGTTCCACGATCGGCATCAGCTTGTCACGGGTGTTCAGCGACGGGTCTTCGATCACCCGCTCCAGCAGCTCGCGCAACACCTGCCCGACGATCGGGCCCGCACCGCCTTCGAGGTGCTGGATCACATCGTCGCCATCGATCGCGAGGGCTTGCACCGTCAGAGCACCGCCCTGCTCCACTTGCTCGTCGATTCGGCTACGCAGCTCCGCCAGCGCCTCGAGCTCCTCTTCGACGTTGCGACCCTTGCCGAGCGCGTCTGCCTGCCCAAGCCGCAGGAGCGGCTCGACGTTGTCGGGGCCCACCCGTTTGATGAACCGGCGCACCGCGGCGTCGGTCCATTCGCTGCTGTAACAGATCAGGTGATGCAGAATGAGACCGCCGATCAGCTCTCTTTCGCGATTTGAAAACTTGTAGTCGCGGAGCCACCGCTCGGCCATGTCGGCGCCGACGCGCTCGTGGTGATAGAAGGTCCAGTCGCCGGTCTTGTCGGAGCGGGCGCGCGTGCGAGGCTTGGCGACGTCGTGAAGAAGCGCCGCCATGCGTTCGATCGGATCGCCTTCCGACTCGTCGAGGACCCGCATCGTGTGGTTCCAGACGTCGTAGGCGTGCCACTGGTTTTGCTCGCACCCCACCTGCTCGAGGAGCTCGGGGTACGCCACCTCGAGGATGCCGGTTCGTCGCATCACTTCGAAAGCCCGCGAGGGCGCCCTCGCCTTCATCGCCTTGAGCCACTCTTCACGGACGCGTTCCGGGCTGACCTTACGATAGGTATCGAGCGCGCCTCGGAAGGCAGCTTCAGTCGCGTCTTCGAGCTCGAAGTCCAGGGTCGCGACGAAACGGGCACCGCGGAGAATCCGAAGCCCATCCTCCTGGAAGCGCTCCTTCGGGTCGCCAACCGCCCGGAGCACTTTGCTTCGCATGTCGGCGAGGCCACGGAACGGGTCGACCACCCGTCCGTCGACCGGGTCGTACGCGATGGCGTTTACCGTGAAATCGCGTCGCGCGAGGTCCTGGTCGATGTCCCCGACGAACACGACGCTGTCCGGCCGTCGGCCGTCGGTATAGGCGCCCTCTCCGCGCAGCGTCGTCACCTCGTACGCACTGCCCTTCCAAAGGACGGTCACGGTCCCGTGATCGATACCAGTGGGGATCACCTTGCGGAAGGTTTGCTGCACCTTCTTCGGCAAGGCCGAGGTCGCGACGTCCCAATCGGCGACTGGCTCTCCGAGCAGGGTGTCCCGGACGCAGCCGCCCACGACCCAAGCGCGCTCCCCCGCGTTTCGGAGCTCTTGGCATATCTCGAGCACCGGCCTGGCGATCTGCTGTCGGAGGATGCGGCTTGGCACGCTGGTTCGATAACCCTAGGTACGTCTAAGTGCAATATTGGTTGGGAAGACCACGGTCCTGGCGCCTGTTAGGTGTTGACAAACGGCGCGTTGGCCGTGTGGGATAGCAAAGCTACACTCGATTCTCCCTCTCCCGCCCCCCAAACTCTATGAGAAGACTCTGGAAGCTGTTACTTGGATTGGTTGTCGTCCTTGCGGCGTTCACCATTTCCTTCGGTTGGCCGCGCCAAAACGGCCTGCAGATCGACATCGATACCTCCCCGCGGGCCCGCGCAGCGCGCAACCAGACGCCCTGGGATCTCACCAAGCTGATGGTCATGAACCGCGCGATCCTCGAGGTGAACGAGCACTATGTGGATCCCACCCGAGTCGATCACCAGCGCATGATGCTGGCGGGGCTCAATGCGATTCAGCGGAACGTCGCTCCGGTCCTCGTCCACTACGAAGACGGGGCCGACACCCTCACCGTTCAGGTCAACAGCGACGAGAGCGAGTTCGTCATTTCGGACGTGACCAGCCCCTGGGAGCTGGCCGGCCGGTTCCGTGAGGTCTTCGCATTCCTTCAGGAGCACCTTCAAGACGAAGAAGATCTCGACCTTCGGAATGTCGAGTATACCGCGGTCAATGGGATGCTTCGGACGCTCGATCCCCATACGATCTTGCTCACTCCGAAGGACTTCACAGAGATGCAGACCAGCACCCGCGGTGAGTTCGGGGGCCTCGGCATCGTCATCTCGATTCGCGACGGGCACCTCACCGTCATCCGTCCGATGCCCGGAACGCCGGCCTTCAGGGCGGGGCTTCAGCGTAACGACCGCATCGTGAAGATCAACGACGAGTCGACCCTCAACATGGCTCTGCAAGAGGCGGTCGATCGGCTACGTGGGACACCTGGCTCGAAGGTCACCGTGTACACCATCCGCAAGAACAAAGCCGGCACGTGGAGCCAGCCGCGGCGCGTCGAGCTCACGCGTGCGGTGATCCACATCGAGTCGGTGCAGCACCGGATGCTTCGGGACGGCGTCGGCTACATCAAGATCAACAACTTCCAGGGCAACACCGAGGAAGACCTCCACCATGCGTTGGCCGCCCTCCACAAAAAGAAGATGAAGGGCCTGGTGCTCGACCTTCGCAGCAATCCGGGCGGGCTCCTCGACCAAGCCGTGCGAGTGGTAGACACCTTCCAAGACAGCGGCCCCATCGTTACCACGTCGTCGCAAGACCCCCACCAGCGCGAGGAGAAATTCGCGCACCGCGTGGGTACCGAGCCCCACTACCCGATGGTCGTCCTGATCAACGGCGGCAGCGCCTCAGCGAGCGAAATCGTCGCCGGGGCTCTCAAGAACCACGATCGGGCCCTGATCATCGGCGAACAGAGCTTCGGTAAGGGCTCCGTCCAAGTCCTTTACAACTTCCAGGACGGCTCAGCGCTCAAGCTCACGGTCGCCCAGTACCTGACGCCTGGCGAGCTCTCGATCCAGGGCGTCGGCATCGTTCCCGATATCGCGATCAGCCCGATGACGGTCGACAAGGACGACATGGATCTCAAGGTCGACCAGATGTTCCTGCGCGAGAGCGAGCTCCCGTCACACCTCACCCACGAGAGCGCAAGCGATACGCAGCGGCCTTCGGTCGTGTTGGGCTACTACCTCAACAGCGAGCTTCGCCAGCGGCTGCTCGAGGCGGAGCCCAACGAGGAAGAAAACGAAGACGAGGAGAACTTCCTGATCCGGTTCTCCCAGAATCTCATCGCCAACGCCAAGTCGTCGAAGCGCCCTCAGATGCTTCGTTCTGCGCGCCCGATCATCGAGCGCATCCAAAAGCAAGAGGATGAAAAGGTGGCGCGAGACCTCAAGAAGCTCGGCATCGACTGGAGCGCCGGGCCCGACAAGGGGCCGAGCCAGGTGCGCGTGGTGGCCAAGACCACCGCCGGGGACAAGCCTGCGCTCGCGGGTGACCCGCTCGAGCTCGAGGTCCAAGTGACCAACGAGGGCCAAAAGCCTCTCTATCAGCTTCGGGCCGTCACGCGCAGCGATAACCGTCTGTTCGAGGGGCGCGAGCTGGTGTTTGGCAAGCTCGCACCGGGCGAGACGCGCTCCTGGAAGACGACCCTCGGCATCTGCCGAATGGAAAATGAAGAGCGGGCTTGCCGGATCCCGCGCAACGTCTCCGACCGCGCAGATGGCATCGTCGTGGAGTTCGAAGAAGCCCACGGCCATGCCCCGAAGCCCGTCGAGGTGCGGACCGTCATTCACGCCCTCCCCGAGCCGCGTTTCGCGTACGGCCTTCAGGTGGCCGACAACCTCAGCGGCAATGGCGACGGTCGCGTCCAACGAGGCGAGCGGGTCACCGTTTACTTCACCGTCAAGAATCTCGGTAAGGGGCGGACGTACAAGGTCCAAGCCAATCTTTCGAACCGAAGCGGCCGCGGTGTGCTCCTGCACAACGGCCGGTTCCAGACCAGTGATCTCGAGCCAGGCGCCGAGTGGCTCGTGCCCTTCACCTTCCAGGTGCTTCCGGATTTCGAGGACAAAGAGGCCAAGCTCGAGGTCGCGGTGGGCGACACCGACCTGGGCGTCTACGCCACCAAGAAGCTCCAGATTCCGGTTTACGAAGAGGCGCAGCCCGTCAAGAAGCTCAGCGCGAAGCGCTTGGTCGAGCTCGAGGCGGGAACCGAGATTCGCGAAGCCCCCGGCGACGATTCGCCAGTCATTGCCCGCGTCGAAAAGCCGGTCCGGCTATTGCACACCGCCACGGGGCCGGATGGGTACGAACGCATCAATCTCGGTGGCGGACGTCCGGGCTGGGTGCAGGCCAGCGACACGTCGACGGCCCAGGGTCAAGTCAGCAAAAACCCAGCGCTCGCGTGGGTGACCCAAGGCGCGCCACCCGAGCTCGAGATCGTCGGCTTGGACACCTTCGTGACGCGCGACGACAAGCTCCGGATTCGCGGCCAGGCAACCGATCAAGATCGGGTCCGAGACCTCTACATCTTCGCGAGTGGGCGCAAAGTGTATTACGAGTCGAACCAGAGCAGCGGTACGCCTCAGAAGCTCGAGTTCGACACCGAGATTCCGCTCCAGCCTGGGCTGAACAACGTGGTCGTCGTCGCCCGCGAGGACAGCGACTCCGAAGTCCGTCACTATTTTACCGTTCGGCGAGACGCCGAAGACGGCTCGCTGATGAAGACGCCGAAGTTCGACAACGTGCTCTTCGGCAACGGCCACTAGAATAAACCGGGCCGCTCACGCCACCGAGAAAAACCCCGCGAAGCGCTCGACGCCCTCCGGCAATGCGCCGCCGGCTCTGATGTGGCGCCACAGCAAGGGAGCGAGGGCTGCGATCGCATTCGCCACGGACGACCGCGTGCCCGACGCGGCAAACTTCATCTCGGCTCTAGATTCAATTTCGATACCGGTAATTTGATTGTGATTCCAAGTGATTCGCATCAGCTCGCGCGCGAAACCGAAGCGAGGGCGTATCAGGCATGCTTCTCCGCCGCCCGGACGCCTCTCGAGGGTGGCGAAGCTCTCGGTGTGGCCGTGCTGCCGGAGTAGGCCCGCAAGGTCGGCTGCCACGGAGGTATCGGATTCCACCGCGAGCAAGGCGCCCAGCGCGTGCCCAGGATCTGAAACGTCCTGCACCACGGCACGGATCAGGCCGCGACGCCCTTCGGTTCCCAGCTCGCTGTATGCGAATGCAAGCGCATCTAACGCGCTAGGATCATGGAGGATTTGCTCGACGAGCTCCGCGAAGGGGCCCCCTCGGGGTCGATCGGCGTCCGCGATGCCGGGCTTCGGCGCTTTCACAGCGTCCCTAATACCGCAGCGAACCGGGTCCGGCTAGCCCCACTCGATGTGTGGTTATGTACTCCACTTGACTTCATTCACCCACCTGGCTAAAGAAAGCCCGTTCAGGAGCGGGCATGCAGACAGCCAACGCATTCATCACAGAGCACGAAAAGATGGTCCACGCCTTGGCGGCGCGGCTGCGGCGGGAGTTGTCGCTCCATGGGGAGCTAGACGACTTGGTGGCTTTTGGGTTTGGGGGACTGCTCGAGGCTCAGCATCGGTTCGACCCGGCCCGCGGCGTCCGGTTCCAAACCTTCGCGTATCACCGGGTTCGCGGCGCTATGCTGGACGGGGTCCGTAAGATGGCCCAGCTGCCGCGCCGAGCCCACGAGCGGTTCCGCGAGTCTGTCGCGAACGCTCCGACGGCCCTTCCCAGAGCCGCTCCCACCCCACTCGACAACGTTTTCGTCAGGGTAAGCGCGGGGCTGACGACGGCGGGCCCGCTCCGGGGCTCCCTCGGGGAGGATTCGCCCGAGCAGAGGCTACTCCAGCACGAGAGCATCACCCTTCTCTTGAGCGCGCTTGCGAACCTCTCCGATCGGCAACGGACCGTCGTGCGGGGCTACTACTTCGAGGGCCGCTCTCTCGACGCCATCGCCCGTGAGCTTGGGATTTCGAAGTCCTGGGCCAGCCGCTTGCACACGAGCGCCCTGCGGGAGCTCCGAGGTGTTCTCGAAGCTTGAGCAAAATCGGCCAAGGGGCCGAATTCTCCGTGTTCCTGGGAGGTTACGTGCGTATGTGGGTTCGCGCCTACCCCCCTCAGCGCGCAACATGTTGCGCACTGTGAAGGGGGGTGACGGTTTCGGGCACAGGTGTGGCAAATCGGGCCCGGCCTTGTAAATTCTGGTGTAAAAGCGTCCCGAAAGCTCTTTGGTTTGCGGCTTTCTTCGGATGGCACGCATTCTGCATCAAGCGCGGGCAATATGGGGGCTATCAGAACTCAGAGCCCGAAGGCCCAGGCGGTTGACGCTCGCGGTATTCGGATCATCGCAAAGTCGGTCTACCGAGAGCTTCGGAACAGCGGTCACAGCCGTTCCGACATCGTTGCGTTCACCAACGCGGTTCTCGAGCTGGTCACGACCGAACTTCGTGACGCGCAGGAAGCAGCGGAGTAGGAGCCTGCCCGGCTCACTTCGAGTTCGCTTAAAAGCGCTGACTATTCGCGCCCTTGGCTCCTTGACCGCGACGTAGCGCGCGGCTACGTTCCGCGCTCGCCGAGCGCAAAGACGGGCGCCGTCGGCGTACAAGGGAGTCGATCGGATGGCCACGAAAGTCGGAATCAATGGCTTCGGACGCATTGGGCGCTGCGTTGCCCGCGTGATTGCGGAGCGCGAGCAGGGCGACATCGAGCTGGTGGGGATCAACGACCTCACCAGCCCAGAGATGCTCGCCCATCTGCTCGAGTGGGACTCGGTGCACGGGCACTTTTCCCATCCGGTGAAGGCCGAGGACGGCGCGATTTGGATCGGTGACCAGCGCGTTCCCGTGAGCGCCGAGCGAGACCCGGCTAAGCTCAACTGGAAGGACCTCGGCGCCGAGATCGTGCTCGAGTGCACGGGCCTCTTCCGCTCGCGAGAGGCCGCCTCCGCCCACCTACAGGCAGGCGCCGAGCGGGTGATCATCAGCGCGCCGGCCAAAGGCGATGTGGATGGGACCTTTTGCGTGGGCATCAATAGCGACAAGTTCGACCCCTCGAAGGACCGGATCATCAGCGGCGCTTCGTGCACGACGAACTGTCTGGCGCCGCTCGTGAAGGTGCTCAACGACACCTTCGGCATCGTCAAGGGCCACATGGTCACCGTGCACTCGTACACGAACGACCAGCGCATTCTCGACCTGCCCCACTCGGACATGCGGCGGGCGCGTGCGGCGGCACTGTCGATGATCCCGACGTCGACCGGCGCGGCCAAGGCGATTGGCTTGGTGCTTCCCGAGCTCAAGGGCAAGCTCGACGGGACCGCGATTCGGGTTCCGACCCCCAATGTGTCACTTACCTGTCTGACCGCCCAGGTCGCGCGCAACACCGACCGGGACGAGGTCAACAAGGCCTTCAAGGAAGCGGCCGAGGGCCCGCTTCGCGGCATCCTTGCCTTCGAGGAGCGCCCGCTCGTCTCGAGCGACTTCATGGGGAACGCCCATTCGTCGATCCTCGATGCGGCGCAGACGCAGGTCGTCGGTGGCGACCTGGTCGAGGTGCAGAGCTGGTACGACAACGAGTGGGGCTTCTCGAACCGTATGGTCGATTTGGTGCAGGTCGCATCAAGCGCGGGGTGAGCCCGTGAGCGAGAACATTCGGTCGATCGAGGACTTATCTCTCGAAAGCGTCGCCACGTTCATTCGCGTCGACTTCAACGTGCCGATGCAGGATGGCCGCGTGACCGACGACACCCGGATTCGCGCGGCGCTTCCGACGATCAAGTACGCGCTCGAGCAGGGCGCGCGCGTCGTGCTCGCGTCGCACCTCGGTCGCCCGAAGGGCAAGGTGGTTCCCTCGCTTTCGCTCGAGCCGGTCGGCATGCGACTGGTCGAGCTTCTCGAAGATGGCGAGGTGCGACTCACAGACGACTGCATCGGGGATGGCGCGCGCAAGGTGGTGCAAGACCTGCGGGATGGCCAAGTCGCCCTGCTCGAGAATCTGCGCTTCCACCCCGGCGAAAAAGAAAACGACGTCGACTTCGCGCGTGAGCTTGGAGGCTCGTGTGCCGCGTACGTCGATGATGCGTTCGGCTCGGCTCATCGCGCCCATGCGTCGGTGAGCGCGTTGCCTCGGCTCATCGAGGAGCGTGCGGCGGGATTCTTGATGCAGCGTGAGCTCGAAGCGCTGAGCCGAC
>JAPUKT010000252.1 GCA_027295555.1 Deltaproteobacteria bacterium | reverse complement strand
CGGAGGGCCCGCAAACTCGTCCACCTCGCTCAATCGGGCGAGCTCCATGGCGTCCTCGATCAGGGTGCGCTGCCCGGACGGGCTCAAATCGCTGGTGTATGTCGAAGCGACGCGTTGCCCGACGATCACGCGAAGGCCGAGCGCGCGGGACCCCGCTTCTTCGACGAGCTCAGGCTCGCGTATTCGGACTTTGACCGAAAGGTGTGAGCCACTGTGGACGCTGGCTTCAGCGACGTTGGCACCCGCCTCGACCGCGCGCTCGACGACAGAATGTCCGAGCTCGACCAGCGCCGCAGCTTCCTCGTCGACCTTTTTGGATATCAACTCGCCACCTGCGTACCGCCGACGGTCATCGAGGAGATCTTGATGGTCGGACAACCGACGCCCACAGGCACCGACTGCCCTTCCTTGCCGCATGTCCACACCCCGTCCGAAACCTCGAAGTCGTGCCCCAGCATGACGACTTTGCGCATCGCATCCGGACCGTTGCCGATGAGATTCACGCCCTTGAGCGGCGCGGTGATCTTCCCGTCTTCGATGAGGTACCCTTCGGTCAACGAAAACACGAAATCGCCGTTCGAAATGTCGACCTGGCCCCCGCCGAACCGTTTGGCGTAGACCCCGCGGTTCACACTGCGGACGATGTCCTCCGGCGCGTCCTGGCCACCGAGAAGCATCGTATTGGTCATGCGAGGCATGGGATGCGATCGAAAGCTCTGCCTCCGACCGTGCCCATTCGGGGTCGTGCCGAAGAAGTCGGCGCTGTGTCGATCTTGCATATACCCCCGCAAGATGCCTTCCTCGATGAGCACCGAACGTGTGGGTAACTGGCCTTCGTCGTCGACATTGATCGATCCGCGTGAACCCTGAAGCGACGCATCGTCGACGACGGTGCAAAGCTCGCTCGCGACCTCTTCGCCAACTCGATCGGTATAGTTGCTCGTCTTCTTGCGGTTGAAATCCGCCTCGAGCCCGTGGCCGACGGCCTCGTGGAGCAGGATGCCGCTGTCGCCGGGCGCCAACACGACGTCCATCTCGCCTGCCGGAGCTTCCCGGGCATCGAGCATGATGAGGGCTTGGCGCACGGCCTCTTCCGCGTGCCACTCGGGACTCTTGTCATCGAAGTACTCGAGGCCCACCCGGCCGCCGCCGCCTGAGGAACCCGCCTGACGTTGGCCGCCATCTTCCACGATGACCCGAATACCGAAGCGAATCAGAGGCTGTCGGTCACGCGCCATGTGGCCAAGACTGTTCGCGATCAAGATCTCCCGAACGCTTTCGTTGAACGAGGCGTCCACCCGTACGACGCGCGAATCACTCGCGCGCGCGGCCCGATCCGCCCGCTCCAAAAGTGCCTTCTTGGTCACGCCGTCGACGTCGAGCGACTCTTCAGGCACCGGATAGCGGCTTGGCGTGTCGCGCAGCGCGACCTCGAGCGGCGCGACAGGCTGACCCCCGGAAGCGATCTGGGCGGCGGTCTCGGCCGCCCGCTTCATCGTGTCGTAGTCGAAGTCCTCGCAGTACGCATAGCCGGTCGCGTCGCCCTTCATGACCCGCACTCCGAGGCCCATTGAAACCGCGCGGCGGGCGGACTTCAAGATCTGCTCGTCATATATGTAGCTTCCACTCACGGAATACTCGAAGAAGAGGTCGGCGTAGTCGCCTCCCTGCTCGAGTGCGACTCGCAAGAGGCGCTGAGCGACATCCTCGTCGATCGCATGAGAGCCCCCTTCGCGAAACGGTGCGTGATAGCGGCCTGTCATCAACTGAGAACGCACTCTAGGGCGCGGGACCTCCCCTGGCCAGCTGCTATCCACCGAGGAAGTGAATTACCGCGGCGATGATGCGCTTCTGGCGTGTCTCCCCGAGACCCGCGAAGATCGGAAGCGCCAAGACTTCTTCGCTACCCTTCTCCGAGACGGGAAGCGACCCGACACCGTAGCCAAGGTGGGCAAAGCACTGTTGTCGATGGAGTGACACCGGATAGTAGATCGCCGTCGCGATTTTACGTTCGTTGAGGTGGCGTTGGAGCGCGTCGCGTCGCGAGGTGCGAATGACGTACTGATTGTAGATGTGGCCCTCGAATCGGCGCACCGGGGTGGTCAACACGCTCTGCTCGAGCCCTGCGGCCGCGAACGCCGAGTCGTAGCGATCGGCATTCTGTCGCCGAAGTGAGGTCCAGTCTTCGAGGGCTGGGAGTTTCACCCGAAGGAGCGCAGCCTGAAGCGCATCGATGCGGAAGTTCCCACCGATCACGGAGTGATAGTACTTCGGCTTGCTTCCGTGCGCGCGGATCACGCGTGCCTTGTCCGACAGATCGCGATCATTCGTTGTGACCAGGCCTCCATCGCCGAAGCCCCCGAGATTCTTGGATGGGAAGAACGAAAAGCACCCGTATGAGCCCAAGCCACCGACTGGACCCACCGTGCTTTTGGTCCCTATCGCCTGCGCTGCATCCTCGATTAGGAACAAATCGTGCTTTTTCGCGATTTGCTGCAGCGCACGCATGTCACATGCCTGTCCGAAAAGATGCACGGGCAG
>JAPUKT010000251.1 GCA_027295555.1 Deltaproteobacteria bacterium | reverse complement strand
CATCATCTTCGTGCTCCATTCCTAGTGGGTTGGGGGTATGACGTAACGCGCATCAAAATTTGTCAAGACCCGATGTCACCTCAAGGCCAATTTGATGATAATCCGTCACTTTTCCGTGCGCTTTCACTTGGGGGTCTTCAGCTCCGGGTCGGGTCGTCGTCGGAGAAGAACAATCAGTCGTGGACGGTGACTTTGACCATCTGCACCGGAGTGGTCGGTCGGTCGCCGGGGCCGGTCTGGATCGTCTCGATCTTTTTGATGACGTCCATTCCGCTCACCACTTTGCCGAACACTGGGTGCTTGGAGGATCCTGGGGTGAACCAGTCCAGGTTTTTGTTGTGCACGGTATTGATAAAGAACTGACAGCTGCCGCTGTTGGGACGACCGGTGTTGGCCATCGACAGAGTGCCCGGTTCGTTGGAAAGCTTGGCGTTAGGCGGGTGCTCGTCTTCGATGCAGCCGTTCGGGCCGTCGCCGGTGCCGGCGCGCGGGCTGTTCGGGTCGCGGCTGTGCGGGCATCCGAACTGAATCATGAACCCGTTGATGACCCGATGAAAGTGAAGGCCATCGTAGAAGCCGCTCTTGGCGAGCTCGATGAAATTGCCCGCGGTGATGGGCATGAGGTCGGTGAGCAGCTCGATGTCTACGTTTCCGAGCGAGGTCTGGAGAGTTGCTGTTTTCTTCATTCGTAGTATTCACGGCCGAGGAAGGTGATCAGCTCTTCGCCCTGCATCCAACGTAAGGTGTTCTTGAGCTTGCCGAGCTGAACGAAGAGATTGTTCTCGGGGTACAGACCTTCCGGCGTGATCGGGCTCTTGTAGTAGAACGAGAGCCACTCCTGGATGCCGCTGAGCCCCGCTCGTTGTGAGAGATCCATGAAGAGTGCCAGATCCAAGACCAAAGGCGCCGCGAGAATCGAATCGCGACAGAGGAAATTGACCTTGATCTGCATCGGATAGCCGAGCCAACCGAAGATGTCGATGTTGTCCCAACCCTCTTTCTGGTCTCCGCGCGGCGGGTAATAATTGATACGCACCTTGTGGTACATATCGCCATAGAGTTCGGGGTGCAGCTCCGGCTGCAGAATGGTCTCGAGCACGCCGAGCTTGCTGACTTCCTTCGACTTGAAGCTCTCCGGGTCGTCTAGGACCTCGCCGTCGCGGTTACCCAGGATGTTGGTCGAAAACCAACCCTGAATGCCGAGCATTCGCGCCCCGAGGCCAGGGGCAAGGATAGTCTTCATGAGGGTCTGTCCCGTCTTGAAGTCCTTGCCGGAAACCGGTGCGTGCATTTCGCGCGAAAGCTCCAACATGGCGGGAACGTCGCCAGCGGTGAGATGTGGCGCCCCGTTCGCATAACTCACCCCCTCATGCAGGCAGGCGTATGCGTAGACCTGGGATGGGCTGATCGCCGGATCGGAACGACGCAAGCCCTCCTCGAACTTACTCAGGGACGAGTGAACTTCCGTTGGCTCTCGGTACACCTCCGTCGAGCCGCACCAGACAGCAACGCAGCGATCGAGCTCGTTGTCTTTCTTGAATCGGCGGATGTCCTCACGAACCGCCTCAGCAAGCTCCATCTTGTCTCCACTAGGTTTGACGCTCTCGCCTCGTAAGCGCCTGACGAACTCCGGGAAAAACACCGATGCCATCGGCTTGATCGCTGAAAGCTCATCCTTAACGGCATTCAGGTGTTCGGTGCTGAGAACGTTGGCGTTGGCCGCCGCCTCATACGCGTTGTCGTGGAAGAGGTCCCATCCTCCAAACACCAAGTCGTTCATGTCGGCGAGCGGCACGAAATCGCGAATCAAAGGCGAGCGCGCATCGGTCCGCTTGCCGAGTCGCAGCGTGCCCATCTGCGTCAACGAGCCGATCGGTTGGGCCAGTCCCCGGCGCGCCAAGAGGGTCCCCGCGATGAATGTAGTGCCCACCGCACCCATTCCAGGCAAAAGGACCCCGAGCTTGCCCGTGGCGGGTTTGAGTTTTGGTTGCGTCATTCGGATCCACTCCTATTTTGGTCGAGCGCGCGTCGCGCAGATCAGGGTATATCACACCGACACCGCTCCATCCGCAAGCCTATTTCTTCGGGGGCCGAAGCGAAGTAGGAGCGTTGGCATCGTGACGACCGCTGCCAGTAGGCAAGTAACCTCGCTGATCGCCATGGCCGCCCCAAACGAATTGAGGGCCAAGTTCGCGCTGGTAAACAACGTCAAGTAGCCGATGATGGTCGTCAGCGAGCAAAGAACGACCGCGCCACCCGTTTCTCCTACTGCGGTGCGAACACGCTCTTCGTTTGGA
The DNA here is from genome assembly GCA_027295555.1 of Deltaproteobacteria bacterium. GTDB lineage: Bacteria > Myxococcota_A > Polyangia > Polyangiales > Houyiibacteriaceae > SG8-38. The sequence continues at coordinate 2,174 of JAPUKT010000251.1, read as the reverse complement.
AGGGTGTCTTCCGACGCATAGCGTCGCATCACGTTCACACCGTAGTCTGCGCCATTTCCGAACGTGATGGGAAACGCGATGAAGTTCAGGAAATTGAGCTTCATGCCCGCAAGCGCCATTGTTCCTGCCATCCATGCAATCCCAAGCAGCAATGCCACCATGGTGAAGAGGCGTTGACGTAGGTCCCTAAATGCAAGCAGGACCAGCAGCAGTGTCGCCGTGAAAGAAGCCAGGATCGCCTTCGGTCCGTCGGTCCAGATCGCGGAAATCATGTCCGCGAAGACGGGCGCGCGGCCTGCAAGCGCCGGTCGTTCCCCGGACTCCGTTCGGAGGGCACGGAGCTCCTCCGACCAACGAATGAGATAGCGCCCGTCCCAAGTGGAGAACCCTTCGCGTTGGCTCACTACGAGGATGCGTCCGCGTGTATCGTCCTTCTCGGTGAACAAGCTCGCAACCTCGACGGGGACGTCGGAGTAGGTCAGCGGTTTGATGGTTTCGGGCGGAATGTGTTCGTCGATTTCCTCGAGGGCTTCGTCATCGACATACTGGCGACAGTCGAGAAGCAGCTTTCGGATGTCCGCCAGAACCGGGATCTTCTCTTCTTGGTCGTCAGGCAAAAGCGACTGGATGGAATACACATCGCCCCAGGGCGCATTCTCGTCGGCGCCACGATGTTCGAGCTCCTTGCGAAGCCGCACTGCGTCTTCAACCCGATCGACCACGACCGCGATGCCGTCGCCTCTTTTTGAGCCCGACGCGATCTCCCCGGCGCGATCATTGATCAAGCGAGCCCTCGTCGAGCCTTCACGAACCGACTTCAAGTTGCGAAAATCATACTCGAACGGATCGGAGGCAATCGACCATCCGATGAGACCTACGGAAACGATGCTGAGAACAGCAGACATCCCCAAGATGGCCCGTGGATTCAGGAAGGCCAGCCATGCAAACAACGAACCATAGAAATTCCTCGAGGGCTTGTCCGACTTGCGGACCAAGGGGCTGACGCGTTCGTTGAGCACGGCAATCGCTGGAAGGAGCACGGTCGCGCCGATCCAGCAAAGGATCATTCCCACGGCTCCGATGACACCGAAATCGTGGAACCCGCGGAAATCGGTGATCATCAACGAACCATATGCGATTGCGGCGGCGAACGAAGCGGTCAACGTTGCGAGCCACACCCCTCGATGCGTGCGAAACAGAGCATCCGGAACCTCCTGGCCGCGTCGACGCTCCTCGAAATAGCGAGCTAACCAAATGATGCTCGGATTGATTCCATTGCCGATCACGATGCTGCCGAGAAATGCCGTCGAGGTGTTTAGGTAGTCGACGGCAAGCTCGGCAAACCCGAAGGTGACGATCACGGGTACAGACAACGCCCCACCCAAGATCAAAGGAGCACGCCAGCTGCGGAAAAAAACAAAAATCGCGAGTAGAACGAGGAGGATCGTCAGCACCATTGCGACGACGAGATCATTCTTGAGCGCCTGGTGCTCTTCGCCCGAAACAACGAGATTACCGGCATATTCGACCGTGAGGTCAGGGGCATACTTCGGTGGGTCGAGGGCCTGGACCTCCGCTTCGATCGAGGAGATGAGCCGTTTGATCCCGGCTGCGTTCCCTGCACCGAGGTCACTCCGGATGAATAGGGCGAGGAGATCTCGATCTGGATGGACGTAGTACCCGCCCGGATACTTCTCCATCTCCTTCTTGCCTTCCTCGGCTTTGTCTCGAATCTGCTCCAACACCTCACGCGGGTCGGGCGGCTCGTAGTCGTCGAGCTGGACGTAAAAAGGGTTGGACTTGATGCGCTCGTAATCGAGGCGCTCGTCCAAGTCGTCTCGCGCCTGCTCGAGCTCTTCGAGCGAGGCGTAAAGATGACGATGGTCCCAAACGAAGTCTTCGTAGGCGCTGATGTTCCAATCCACGAAATGCACGAGATCGGGCGGAAGCTTCTGAAGACGAGGAACCAAGTCATTGGCGAAGCGCTGCATCGCGCCGACGTCTTTGGACTCGATGGCGACTGTCAGGGTATTGAAGCCACCTACGCGATCGCGAATACGATCGAGATCGATGACACTCGGTTTGTCCTCGGGAAGCAGCGCTTCGAAATCGCTGTTCAGGCCGAGGTCTGCGACCAGCGGCATTGAAAGGGCCGCCATGAGCACACCAACGAA
>JAPUKT010000250.1 GCA_027295555.1 Deltaproteobacteria bacterium | reverse complement strand
CCCGACGGCCTCGAGTGGGCCGGGGAGGCGGAGGTGTTTCCGCCGACGGTCAAGGTGGAAGGCCCCCGCGATGTCGTGAACTCGATGAGGACAGTCAGATCGATGGAGATCGACGTTTCCGCGCTCGGAGTCGGTGTGATCCAACGGGAGATCCCACTAGTCGGAGCGCCGGCGAACACCACCTTCGAGTCGCCGTCCGTCATCGTAACTCTGCGGGTGCGGCCCAGGATGGTCGAACGAGTCTTGTCTCCGCTGCGCGTCGACGCGGAAGGCGCAGTGCCGCGGTCCCTTCGACCGCGAGCGGTCACCGCCCGGATTCGTGGTCCGCAGAGCGTCGTCGACGAGCTCAACCCCGCCTCGGTGCTCGCGATCATCAATCTCGGCGAGGTGGAGCCGAAAGAGGGCAACATCCGGGTTCCGGTCGAGCTCCGGGGTCTTCCGGACGGCGTCGAGGTCATCGAAGTCGAGCCGGGCGAGGTCACGGTCGAGCTAGAAGAGTCTTAGGCGATAGCCCGGAACTCCTTCTCCGCTTGAGAAGCGATGTCCTGGGCCATGGCTTGGATGCGATCCTGCTCGGGGCCTTCGATCATGACTCGGAGCTTGGGCTCGGTTCCGCTCCAACGGACGAGTACGCGCCCGTTCTTCCCCAGTGCCTTCTCTGCGCGCGCGATGGCGTGGGTCGTTTTGGGGAGCTCCTCGAGAGGGCGTCGGCCTGGGAGCGTGACATTGACCAACACTTGGGGCACTCGTTCCATCACTTGCGATGCGAGCTCCGAAAGCGGGCGCTCTTCACGGAGCACGATCGAGAGCACCTGCATGGCCGCTACGAGCCCATCGCCTGTCGTCGCGTGGTCGAGGAAGATGAGATGTCCCGACTGCTCGCCGCCGAAGTTCAATCCGCGCTTGCGCATGGCCTCGACGACGTAGCGATCACCGACACTGCAACGGAGCAGCTTTCCGTTGTCGAGCTCGATCGCGCGTTCCAGGCCGAGGTTGCTCATCACGGTAGCGACCAGCGTCCGCCTGCGGAGGCGCTTGGCTCGGAGCATGCGAGTCCCGCAAAGGGCCATGATCACGTCCCCGTCGATCTGATTGCCTTTTTCGTCGATCATGATGACGCGGTCCGCATCGCCATCGAGTGCAATTCCGAGGTCCGCGTTGTGTCGCCGCACCTCTCGCGCGCAGGCCTCGGGGTGCAAAGCACCAACCCGGCGATTGATGTTCTTGCCGTCGGGCTTCACCCCGATCGCGTGTGTTGCCGCGCCGAGCTCGGAAAACACGAGCGGTGCCGTGCGGTAGGCAGCGCCGTGGGCCGCATCGACGACGATGCGAACGCCGTCGAGCGTGAGCTCACTGGGAAACGATGCCTTGACGAAAGCCACGTAGCGTCCCGGTGCGTCATCCAAGCGCTCTGCACGACCCACCCGTGTCCCGGTGGGGCGGTTCTTGTCCAGCTCGGAGCCGAAGATGAGCTCCTCGACCTCCTGCTCGACTTCGTCGGCGAGCTTGAAGCCGTCTGGCCCGAAGATCTTGATCCCGTTGTCCTGGTATGGGTTGTGCGAGGCGCTGATGACCACGCCGGCGTCGGCGCGCATGCTGGTCGTGAGGTGCGCAATGGCAGGTGTGGGAAGCGGGCCTGAGAGCAGTACTTCCCCGCCTTGTGCGCAGATCCCCGACGCGACCGCCGTCTCGAAGAGATACCCCGAGAGCCTCGTGTCCTTGCCGACCACGATCCGCGGGACGTGCTTGATTCGCCGGCGGGCCTGATAGGCGATCGCGGCGCCGATGCGAAAGGCGACCTCGGGTGACATGTCCCCGCGGTTGGCAAGACCACGAATGCCGTCCGTTCCAAAGAGTTGTCGGCTCATCCTGACTTCAGGGCTCCCACGTAACGTCGATACTCCAGTTCGATGGCGGGGCAAATGTTCCCGTAGTCACGAAGCTTAGCGGCCAAAGCGCTTCCACCAAAAAACCGGGACGTTGCGCCTGGCCGGTCGAGTTCGGGCCACCTTCGTTTCTGCGCGCCACGAACTGGCCTTCGATGTAGAGGCCCCGAATGGGCACGTTGTCGGGAAGAACCGAGTCCACGTTGAACCCGATCTGCACGGTGGTGTCGCTGTCGTATTCGCTCACGCCCGACCCGCCCTTCACCCCGAACGTCGGCGCAAGCCCACCGAACTGCGACTGTAGCGACGCGGAAAATAGACCGGCCGCGACCCCGGAAAGGAAGTTCGTCGTTTCGGCGTCGGCCTCTTCTGTCGTCGCCGCGAGACCTCTTTGCTGCCGGCTGGTCCCCGTGACGAGGAGCGCAATGACCTGAGCCTCGCTCGTCGTTGGCGCTGTCGAGGTGAACTCGATCGTCGGGTTGCTGAGGCGCCCCGACACCGTGACCGTGACCGAATCCGTGCTGCCGCGCAAAAGATGTCGGGCGACCAGGTCGACCTTCGCGTCCATCTCAGGGTCACCGTCGAACACCATGCTTCCGGAACGCAGATCGAAACGCTTGCCGAAGACCTGGAAGTTGCCTCGCTGGAAGTTCACATTGCCTTTAACGATGAACT
>JAPUKT010000025.1 GCA_027295555.1 Deltaproteobacteria bacterium | reverse complement strand
GCTAGCGACCCGCGCGGGGGGGGGGGCGATAATGCATATTTTCAATGGAGGATAACCCAAATAATTTCTGATGGAAGGGAGCTCGCTCTTACGATTTAAATTTTGTTTGAGCGAGTGAGAGCGGCCGCCAACAGTTTTCCCCGCACAGCCGAGTTTGACATACTGCTGCCGAAATTGCGAAGCACCGATCGGCAGCAGTATGTCAAACTCGGCTGTGCGGGGAAAAGCAGCCCCGGTCATAGGGGGGTGCATCCATGACGGTTGTCGTCGTCAGCTTCATAGTCTGTCTTTTATTCTTTCTCGGCGTGGGCATCGCGTCGGCGAGACTTCGAAAGAACACGAGCGAAGACTATCTCCTCGCGAGCCGCAGCGTCGGCCCCTGGGTGGTGGCGCTCTCCGCAGTCGCCACGAACAACAGCGGGTTCATGTTCGTCGGTCTCATCGGCGCAACCTATACCGAGGGTCTCTCATCACTCGCGTTGATGGGGGGCTGGGTGACGGGCGATTACGTCGCCTGGCTGGTGGGCATTCCCAAGGCCCTGCGGGAGCGATCCGAGCAGGGCGGGTGCGCGACGATTCCCTCGTTCCTGGGACACGGGATCCAAGGCGGCGAAAAAGTCGTCAAGGTCGCAGCGTTGATCGTTCTCGCGTTCCTCGGCACCTACGCCGCCGCGCAACTCACCGCCGGAAGCAAGGCGCTGCACGCGCTCTTCGGCTGGGACCTGGTAGCCGGCTCGGTCATGGGTGCGCTGATCGTCGTGGTGTACTGCTTCTCGGGCGGCATTCGCGCGTCGATCTGGACTGATGTCGTTCAATCTGTCGTGATGTTCGTGGCGATGCTTCTACTTTTGCTGGTGGGCATTTCGGATGCGGGGGGGCCGGTGGCGCTCTGGACGTCACTCGCTGAGATCGACCCACAACTCGTGAGCATCGTCCCCGCAAACGCACCCTTCGGTTTTGCGATGTTCGTGCTCGGCTGGCTGGCGGCGGGCTTTGGCGTCGTGGGTCAACCTCATATCATGGTTCGTGCGATGGCGATCGATTCGGCCGAGAACATGGCGTCGGCGAGGCGAGTGTACGTGGTCTGGAACGTGCTCTTCTCGATCTCCGCGGTTGGCGTCGGCCTGACGGCAAGACTGCTACTGCCAGAGTTGAGCGGCTTCGATCCGGAACTCGCAATGCCCACGCTCTCGATGCAGCTGCTGCACCCCGTCCTGGTGGGGTTGGTACTCGCGGGATTGTTCGCGGCCACCATGTCTACCGCCGACTCCCAGGTGCTCTCGTGTTCGGCGGCCCTGACTCAGGACCTGCTGCCCCGACCGGGCGCAAGCCACTACTACAACAAGGCCGGCACCGTCTTCGTCACGATGATCGTGTTGGGTTTTGCGTTGATGGGGGAGAGCGTGTTTGCGCTCGTGGTGCTCGCCTGGTCGAGCTTGGCCGCTACGCTGGGCCCGTTGCTCGTGATTCGTTGCCTGGGGCGCAGGGTTACGAGCACGACTGCGCTCGCCATGATGATTGGCGGACTCGTCGCCGTGCTCGGCTGGAAGTACGGGCTCGGCTACGGCGCCGGCCTCTACGAAGCGCTGCCCGGCATGTTGGCGGGCTTCGCCATCTACGCCATCGGCGATGCGATCGGTGGTGAGACTACGGAAAGCGAGGCGGCCTAAGCCGGCTTAGCCTCGCAGGCGGTCGTTCTTTGGATCGAAGGCCGGGTCGGGATCGAGCACCGTAGCGATGCGGCGCTCTTCCAGAATTTCGAGTTCGATCTTCGTCCCCACCTCAGCGAATTGGGGCGCCACGTAGGCAAAGGCGAGACTCTTCTGGACGCGGTGGCCGAAGCCGCCAGATGTGGTGACGCCCACGACCTTGCCGTCAGCGTAGATCGGCTCTCCGCCCAGGCAATCTGCGTTTGAGGCGTCGACTTCCAGATAGACGAGCTGTTGGCTGACACCTTCACGCTCGATGCGCAGAATGGCGTCGCGGCCCACGAAGTCGCCCTTCTTCATGCTCACGAAACGTCCCAGGCCGGCTTCGACGGTCGAGATCTCGTTCGTCATTTCTGCGCCGATGCCCCGGTAGCACTTCTCCATCCGCAAGCTGTTGACAGCGTAGACGCCGAAGTCCGCAATGCCGAATTCCTGGCCCGCATCCCAGATGGCGTCGTAGAGCTCCGACATGCGCTCCATCGGATGGTGGAGTTCCCAACCCAACTCGCCGACATAGTTGACCCGCAGCGCGCGGCACGGTACGTAGGCAATTTCGATCTCCTGTGCGGTGAGCCAGCGGAAGGCGTCGTTGGAAACGTCGGCGTCGGTAATCTTGCTGAGCAAGTCGCGCGCGCGAGGTCCCGCGACAATCAAGTTGCCCCACTGATCGGTGACATTCTCGACTGCGACCTGCTCCCCTTCGCGGATCGCCTGGGTCATGGCGTCAAAATCCTTCACCTCCCAGGCTGCACCGGTGAGTATATAGAAGCACTCATCCGAGATACGCGTAATGGTGGCTTCCGTCTGGATGCGACCCGCATCGTTGAGCAGGTGCGCGAGCTTGATGCCGCCGGTCTTTTTGGCCATGCGGTTTGCGAATACGCGGTTCAGGAACGACTCTGCATCCGGCCCGGTCACGTCGAACTTCGCGAAGCTCGAGAGCTCCAGCACCCCGACGCGTTCGTTCACGGCACGACATTCTTCCGCGACCACTTCAAAGACATTATTGCGGCTAAACGAAAGCTCTTCTTCGCGTCCGTCCAACGAGAACCACTTGGGGCGCTCCCAGCCGAAGGCTTCGGTGTGCACGCATCCCTTGGCGACGAGTTTTTCGTAGAT
>JAPUKT010000249.1 GCA_027295555.1 Deltaproteobacteria bacterium | reverse complement strand
GAAGCGGGGTCGGCCCGACGATCACCGCACGATGAGGGTCGCACAGGATGATCGATGCACCCATCGCGACGAGCTTGTCAGTGAAGAACATACGCGATTCGAACATCTTCTCGTGTACGAGCACAGTCCCCTCACACTGCGTCGCCGCCACGACCGCAATCGATGTGAGGTCCGCGGGAAACGCGGGCCAAGGACCGTCATCGAACTTGGGCACATGACCGAACGCGTCTTGCCGGACCTCGTGGCGCGCTGAGCCGTGCACATGCAGGTCCGTGCCCTCCACCGTACACTCGATTCCCAGGCGCCGGAAGCCCAGCAGCGTGGAATCAAGATGCTCCAACGGGGCCCCTTCGACCGTAATCTCGCTACCGGTCACCGCGGCGAGACCGATGAACGAACCGGTCTCGATGTGGTCCGCGCCGATCGTGTACTCCGCACCGTGCAGCGACTTCACGCCTTCGATTTCGAGGATGTGGGTCCCGATACCGGTGATTCGCGCACCCATCGAGTTCAGGAGATGACAAAGATCCTGGACGTGTGGCTCCGCAGCCGCGTGACGAAGCCGCGTATGCCCTTCGGCGCGCGCCGCCGCCATGATCGCGTTCTCGGTTCCGGTCACAGACGGCTCGTCCAGAAATATGTCGGTTCCCACGAGCCGGTCCGCGGCGATCGTGAAGCCGCCGTTCAAAGTGACTTCTGCACCCAACGCCTCGAAGGCCAGAAAGTGGGTATCCATGCGACGGCGCCCGATCACGTCGCCCCCCGGAGGTGGTAACTCCACCTGGCCAAAACGAGCGAGCAGTGGGCCGGCGAGCAGCAGGGACGCACGGATGCGCTCCGCGAGTACGCGATCCACCGAGCTCGTGCGAATGGAAGAGGCGTCTACAGTGACGTCGTTCGCACCGTCCCAACGAACCACCGCACCGAGCGACTCGATGATCTCCACAAACGTGAGTACGTCCCGAATGCGCGGGATGTTGTGGAGCGTCACGGGCTCTTCCGCGAGCACCGTCGCGGCAAGGCACGGCAGCGCTGCATTCTTGTTACCGGCAGGGCGAATCCGGCCTTCCAGCCGGTGCCCACCTTCGACCGCGAAAGTCCCCATGGTCTCCGAAAAACAGGGTGATGGTTGGGTCGTGCGGCCCCGAAGGTACCGCTCGTCTCCACTCAGCAGCAACTGAGTCATGCGCTCTCCTTTTAGCCGACGCCCGAGGATGAGTGCATGATGCGTGCCCGCACATCTTGCTCCACGTCCGCGACCGGTCTAACATCGCGCAGTTCCCCGCTTTTCTACCGATCAGACTCGCTGACCCCGTTCGACTTCCACGTGCCAAGACGGATCGGCCTCGGACTCATCCCGCAGGGCGGTATTTCGATCGCCATGGCGGTTTCGTGGACTCGAGGCCGAGGCGATGCTTCTAGCGGTGGTAGATCGCCGAAGGAGACCCGGACGAGGCACGTCTCGCAGCGTTTCGACCCAGGAGCGGTTAGACTAGAAGACTGTTGGGCCCTCAACCGCCATGGACATGCTGTTCACGCTCGCACCGCTTCAAAATACCGTCGCAACGGGTGACGGCCTCGCGATGGCCGCCGATATCGCAACGATCGTGGTCGGAATAGCGATCGTCGTCGTGGCGTTCGCGGGAGTCGCACTCGCTCGCAAGATGAATCGCACCTTGGACGGCGTGCGAACCGCTGTGAACCAAAACCTCGGACCCGTCTCGGAGCGCGCGCGCGCGATTTCCGACAATGTCGAGTTCATCTCACATGCCTTGCGGACGGATGTCGAACGGCTCAACGAGTCAGTCCGCGCATTGAGCGGCCGACTCCACCAGGCCTCGGACCGCATGGAGGAGCGTATCGAGGACTTCAACGCGCTCATGGAGGTCGTTCAGGAAGAGGCCGAAGGCATGTTCATCGATACCGCGGCCACGGTGCGCGGCGTTCGCGAGGGTGCCGCGGCGATAACCCGCCGCGTCTCAGCCGTCGCGAGCGACGGCGACGAGACGGACGATGTCTCGGACGCCGCCGACGAAACGCCACAGGTGGACGGCCTGGAGGCGGCTGACGAAGCACCGCAGGGCGACGACCTGGAGGCGATGCCCACGCGGGAGGGCTGAGCCCCATCACCAGCCCCATCACTGCGCTTCTCGTTGCACTCGGTTGGCTCTTCCTGGTTCCCCAGCCGGCCGCCGCCTGGGGACCCGCGACACACGTCGCTCTCGGTCAAGCGGTACTCGGCGCTCTCTACTTGGTGCCTCCGGCGATCCGTGCGCTGCTCGAACGATATCCTCTCGACTTCCTCTACGGCTCCATTGCGGCTGATATCACGTTCGCGAAGAAGTACGTGCCGGAGGGTCGGCATTCCCACAACTGGTCCGTGGGTGAGGAGATTCTCAGCAGCGCCGATAGCGAGCGACTTCGAGCCGTCGGATACGGATACCTCGCCCACCTCGCAGCCGACACGATTGCGCACAACGTCTTCGTGCCGCGGCAACTATTGCTCACCAGCACGACGCAGGCGCTCGGTCACGCCTACTGGGAGCACCGGATGGACCTTCACGTGGGCGATGACTTCATGACGCAGGCGCGCACGTTGGTCGTCGAGAACGACCATTCGGACGCAGACGAGCTCCTGGATGATGTACTGAGCCGCACGATCTTCAGCTTCAAGGCCAACCGCAAGATCTTCCGAGGCATGATTCGCCTCACGGGCGATGAGCGATGGCAGCGCATCTTCGAGCACGTGGTCGCAAACTCGCGTTTCGATCTCCCCGATCCGTTGGTTGATCGATACTTCGAGCTCGCCTTCGAACAAGTGGTCAGCTACCTGAACGGCAGGGCCGATTCGCTTGCCGCCCAACTAGACCCGGTTGGCGAGCTCAATCTCAAGCTTGCGAAGAAAGTGCGCCGACGTGCCTTATCGGACCACTTGGCCGACCAGCCCGCAGTGTTGAGGGAGATGGCCGACACGTTCTTTCCGTTCCCCGTCCCTCCACAGTGAAGCCCGAAGAGAAGAGGCTGTGGCCTGAACGTTCACGCGTCGCGGGTCAGCCTTGCCCTTGGACCGACGCTTGACCTGGCCGACCAGAAAGCCCAGAACCTTGGTCTCACCACTGCGATAACGCGCGACCTCGTCGGAATTGTCGTCCACCACGGACTCGACCCATTCGGCGAGTTGAGCGGGGTCACGCACCTGCAACAACCCTTTGGCCTCGACAATGTCGATCGCCTCGCCACCCTCCTCAGCCATGAAGACCAACACCTTCTTCGCGGCGGAGTCGGAGACCGTGCCATCCCTTGCCAGCCCCACGAGCCGGGCGAGCGACGCCGGTCGAACGGGGACTGTGCGAGCGTCATCGCCACGCTCGTTCATGAGCGCCTGAAGCGCGCCCATCACCCAGTTCGACGAGGTCTTCGCGTCGGCACCCGCCGCGACGACCTCTTCGAAATAGTCTGCGGTGGCAAGAGACTGCGTCAGGATGTCGGCGTCGTACTCGGGCAGTGAATACTCGGCCTTCAAGCGGGCTCTCCGGGCACGCGGCAGCTCGGGCAACGCGTCCCGGGCGGCTTCGATCTCCTCGGCGGAGACACGCAGCGGCGGCAGATCCGGTTCGGGAAAGTACCGATAGTCGTGGCTCTCTTCTTTGGAGCGCATGGACCGCAGTTCGCCCCGGTGGTCATCCCAGAGCAAACTCTCCTGGTGGATCGTGCCGCCAGCTTCCAGCACCTCGATCTGACGAGCGATCTCGATCGTGAGCGCGCGCTCGATGCCCGAGAACGAGTTGACGTTCTTGATTTCGGTCTTGGTACCGAGTCTCTCGGCCCCCTGCCTGCGCACCGAGATGTTGGCGTCTGCGCGCAAGCTGCCCTCCTCCATGTTACAGTCGCTCACGTCGATGTACTCGAGTGTTCGCTTCAACGTCCCGAGGAATGCGCGCACGTCGGCCGGCGTACGCAGATCAGGCTCGGTA
>JAPUKT010000248.1 GCA_027295555.1 Deltaproteobacteria bacterium | reverse complement strand
CCGTGCGGGACCATGGGCCCGGTATCCCCAAAGATGCGCTACGGCACGTCTTCGAGAGGTTCTATCGGGGGACGCATGAGACCCCTACTCGCGGCTCGGGTATCGGCCTGTCGCTCGTCAAGCACATCGCGCAGGCTCACGGTGGTCGGGCCTGGGCCCGCAACGCCCAAGGAGGCGGGGCTGTAGTCGGCTTTTCTCTGCCAATTTCGAGCCCGGGTACTGCACCCACTTAGGCTGCCGTGCGGCTTCGCCTCGCAGATGGTGTTATGTTCCCACCGATGTCGGACGATGGACGCGGCATTTTGCTCGTCGAAGACGACCCCTCGCTAGCGTTAGGCCTCTCGGACTCACTGCGGTTCGAGGGATACCGAGTGGTGCATACGACGAAAGGTGAAAGGGCGGTCGAGCTGGCTGCGTCGGAGAACATCGACTGCGTCATTTTAGATCTCATGCTGCCGGACATGAACGGCTATCAGGTGTGCCGAACGATTCGCCAAAACGATCCTCTCGTGCCCATTCTCATGCTGACGGCCCGAAGCCAGGAGTCAGACAAGATCCGAGGCCTCGAGGCCGGGGCCGATGACTACGTGACGAAGCCGTTCTCGATCGGGGAGCTCGTCGCTCGGATCCGGGCGCTCTTCCGACGAGCCGGGCGCACGATTCGGCCTTCGCAGAGCGAGATTCGGATTGGCGACGTCAATATCGAAACGGGATCACAAACGCTGACGAGCGGAACCGAGACGATGCATCTATCGTTCTACGAGGTCGAGCTGTTGAAGTTCTTGTGGGAGCGAGAGGGTGAGCCCGTGTCCCGGGACGAGATCCTCGAGAAGATCTGGGGCCTCGAGGCCGGCCCGAACAATCGCACGGTCGACAACTTCATCGTCAAGTTGCGACGAAAGATTGAGCCCAAGCCCGACCGTCCGGTTCACATCCTTACGGTGTATGGGGTCGGGTACAAGCTCGTGTGTTGAGCAAATGGGCGCCGGCCTCACCTATCTTCTTTGGTACGTCATGTGCGGCGCTGTCGTCACTCTCACCATCGGTGTGGGGGCGGGACTGTTCTTCTGGGGGAAGCGACGGGAGAAGCGGGAACGAGGCCAGAACCCGCCGTCTTGACCGATGCGGGGGGGGTCTGTACAAACAAGCCGCTTTTGTGCGAGCTCGGGCGCATGAGGAGAATTTTTGCCACCAAGAGAACAGCGGGGCCGTCTCGGCCGCAGGTTGGTGATAGGCATCTACGTGATTGCCCTCTCCTATCTGGTCATCGTAGGTTTCGCCTCGGTCATTCCACAGGTCTTCTGGCCTGAGAGCGACGATTCGTTCGACGTGGATTGCGCCGACGGGCTGCGAATACTCTACGACGAGCTCGACGCAGTGCGCCTCGAGTACCTTTCGAGTAACGTCAGCAACCCGGCCGCGCTCCGAGAGAAGCTCGAGTCCTGGGATCTCCGTCTCAACGCGCTCCGCAATCGATGCGATGAAGACAAAGTGCACCTTCTCAACAAGTACCGCCACCGGGTCGAGCTGAACCTTCAGCGATACATGCGTGAGGACGCGCCACTTGCGAACCGGGTGGCAGAAACCCTGGGCTCAACACCAGACCAGACACCGACTAACCCAACGGAACCCGCTCCATGAACGAGGCGCCCGCCGAAGATGGCCCCCAGACATTCGAAGACTTTGGCCTGCACGACGACGTGCTCAAAGCTTTGGCAGAGCTTGGCTGGGAGACACCAACCCCATGCCAACGCGATTCTTTTCCTCTGATCGTCGAAGGAAACGACATCATCGTCCAGGCTCGCACGGGAACGGGCAAGACCGGCGCATTCGGCATCCCGCTCGTCGATAGGCTCATTTCGATCGACGGGGACGAGCAGGCACTCGTTCTTGCCCCGACACGAGAGCTGGCTCTGCAAAGCGCGCGCGAGATCGCGAAGCTCGGAGCGCACCGTGACATCGACACCGTAGCGGTCTACGGAGGCGCCTCGATGGAGCGCCAGATCAGCGCACTCAAGAAAGGGGCCCGGGTCATCAGCGGGACTCCTGGGCGCGTGTTGGACCATCTGAATCGTGGGACCATCGACGCGTCCCGACTTCGCGTGCTGGTACTCGACGAGGCCGATGAAATGCTTTCGATGGGCTTCGCCAAGGAGCTCAACGCAATCATCGAGAAGCTACCGAAAAAACGTCAAACGCTGCTCTTTTCGGCCACGGTCGACCGTGCGATCAAGCGCGTCGCGGAAAAGCACATGCGCGACCCGGTGTTTCTGGGGCTCTCGGGCGACCACGTCGGGGCGCTCGGCATCGAGCATTTCGTCTACATGCTGAGCGGGATAGGACGCGTGGGAAACCTGATCTCGATCCTCGAAATCGAAAACCCCGAAAGCGCATTGATCTTCTGCAACACGAAGGCCGAGACGGAGCAGGTTTCGGCCGCGTTGAAGCGCGCAGGGTTCAATGCGGAATGGTTGAACGGCGACCGCCCGCAACGCGAGAGAGAGCAAGTGCTCGCACAGACGCGGCGAAACGAGGTCCGATTCCTGGTCGCTACCGATGTAGCCGCACGCGGAATCGACGTGTCGCACCTCACCCATGTGATCAACTTTCACTTGCCTGAGAACGTCGAGCAGTACGTTCACCGAACTGGCCGCACGGGGCGCGCCGGCCGCACCGGTACCGCGATCTCACTGGTGGGCCCGAACGAGCTCGGCATCCTCTATTATCTGCGCCTTCAGTACAGAATCTTCCCGATCGAGCGCACGCTGCCGAGCGAGGGTGAGGCGAGGACGCGACGCGAAGCCGATCGAATCACCATGATCGACCTCGCCTATCCGAATCCCCCGGACGAGCACGGGCTCGCTTTGGCCCGCCGTCTCATGACTCATCCCGATGCCGAGCGAATGCTTGCCGGGCTCCTCGGCGCGTTCTTCGACCCCGGCTCAGGGGACGTCGATGAAGTCGCGGCCAAGCAGCGACGACGTGGCAGGCCGGCGACGATCCCGCCTGAGCCACCCGAGGACGAGCTCGACCAAACAGGGACGCCCGAACGCGAGGCACCCGCGACGGCGACGTTGTATGTCAACGTAGGCAGGCGTGACGAACTGAAGGCCTCCGAGCTCGGGCGCTTGCTACGGGAGCGCACAGGCCTGAAACGTAAAGAAATCGGCCGAATTCGGGTGCGGGACACGCATTCGTTGGTCGATGTTCCCGAAGATCGCGCTCAGGACGTCATCGACTCGATGGCCGGCGCGGTATTGCGCGAGCAGGCGCTCACCCTCAAGCTAGCACAAAGGGAATCTAGAGCCCGGCGAGGTTGAATCCCGGCCCGCGCGTCGTCTATGTTGAAAATGAGAGATGCCGGAAGGGATCGCATCGACAGCATCCGAGCTCTCGGGGTTACACCCAGGAGCCGTGGTAGGGGGACGGTTCGAGGTCGTCGATCGGGTCGGCGAAGACTCGCACGCCGTCGTGTGGTCGGCGAAAGATCGCCAGACCAAGCGGGCGATTCTAGTCCAGGTGCTCAGGCCCGATCTGATACCGCCGCACGCCGCTTCGGAGTTTCGCGAGGCCTGCCGCATGGCAGCCACGTTGTCGCATCGCAACATCGCCAAGATGTTCGGTGTTGGCCGCACCAACAAAGGGGAGCACTTCATTGCGGGCGAATGGATCGACGGGACCCGGCTCTCCGAGTTCATCCAGGAGCGCGACCGCAACGGTGAACCTCTATCGTTGCGAGGAATCTACAACGTCGTCGCACACCTGTGCAGCGCGCTGAGTTACGCTCACAAAAAGGGGCCGCACGGGACACTTCGACCCAGCGTCGTTTGGGTCACCCGTGGCGGCCGAGTGAAGGTGCGCGATTTCGGCATCGGCCAGGTTCTGCTGGACGCCGTGGGTCCGAGCGCGTTCCGCGACAGCGACCACGCTTGCCTCGCCCCCGAAGTCAAGAACGGCGAGCAGGCTACGGGGCGCAGCGATGTCTTCGGCATCGGAGCAATTTTGTACGAGCTTCTGACGACGCGTTCGCCGGGCAAGGGCTTTGTCGCACCGTCCCACGTGCGACAAGACATCCCGCCCGAGCTGGACGGAATCGTGTTTCGATGTCTGGCGTCGGACCCCAAGGACCGCTTCGAGTCGCCCGAGGCCATCCGAAAGGCGCTGACGCCATTCGTCCAACAGGCCAACTCGATGCCTCCGTCCGCGGGGGACGGTGGGATAGCTCTCGACATCGACCTAGCTTCCGTATTGCCGCCGCCGGACATGGAAATCCCGAAGATTCCGCAGCCCGTGAATGCGCCACTTCCGCCGCCACCCCCGAAACGAGACCTCAGAGCCATCCTGGAAAAGCTCTCATCGGATACCAAACAGCGTTGGATGGTGGCCCGAGACAAGATGGACCACGGGCCGTTCAACGCGCGCGAGCTCATCGAGCGATTGAATACCGGTGGATTTTCGGGCGACGACTTCACGTTCAACATGGACACCGGCGAGCGAAAGCCCCTTCGCGACTGGCCGGAGTTCCGTGAGTTCATTCTGCAGCGGGAGCATCAAAACGTGGCGGCCACGGAGCAGGCCGCGCGGGCCCACGCACAGAGATCGGAGAAGCGCTCGTCGGCCGCCAAGTGGCTGATCGCCGTTTCTGTAGTCGGGGTAATCGCGATT
>JAPUKT010000247.1 GCA_027295555.1 Deltaproteobacteria bacterium | reverse complement strand
CGTGTGCGAGTCACTCCGAAGAGTGACAAGCCTTACCGTTCGACTTGCATGTCTTAAGCACGCCGCCAGCGTTCGTTCTGAGCCAGGATCAAACTCTCCAGTTTGAACCGTGCTCAAAGGCACCACCGAAGCGATGCCTCTGATTGTTCGGTAACAAACGATGTGTCCATCAAACTCATCACTATCGTGATAAGTGCAACGAATACATCGCGATTTGGGAAAATACTTTGTCCCAAGACCGTCCTATCGAGCCTTCCCAAGCTCGATGGGACCGCACGCTATTCAGTTTTCAAAGACCACACGAAGCCGACCAGAGCCTGTTGAGGGCGCCGCCGGCACGAAGTTATACTCGTAGGAACAAGCCCTGCGAGCGCCGGAATTTATAAGAGGCCGTCCCCCGGGTCAAGGAGGGAACGCCGGATTCGGCGAAAATCACGCAGAAAACACGCGCTCCCCGAAAGAAATCGGTCCTTGGGCGGGTCTTCACTACTTCAGCTGGACCCGGGCAAAGCGCCGCTTACCGACCTTGAGAAGATAGGAACCTGGGCTGATCCGCAACGCCGGGTCCAGGGCGAGCTCTCCATCGAGCCGAACCCCCCGCTGCTCGACGAGCCGGCGGCCTTCGCCGTTCGAGCGGGTGAGCCCGAGCCGCCTGAGCAGATCGAGCAGGCCGATGTCCGATCCCCCGAGGTCGACGTCGGTTACCGGAAGGTCGTCGGGGACCTCTTTCCGGCCGATTACGCTCGCAAAGTGGGCCGCCGCGCGGTCGGCGGCCTCCACACCGTGGAAGCGTTCGACGACCCCGCGGGCCAGGGCGTTCTTGAAGGCCAGGGGATCACCTGCTCCTTCCCCGAGCCGGGCCCGCTCGCTCGCCAGTCTGACCCAGGCCGCGGAATCGTCTCGGAGTACGTCGCAGTACTCGAGCATGAGGGTGTCCGAGATGCTCATGATCTTGCCGTAGACGTCCTCGGGGGGATCGCTGATGCCGATGGTGTTGCCGAGACTCTTCGACATCTTGTCCACGCCGTCGGTCCCGACCAGGAGCGTGTGGGTGATCACCGCCTGCGGAGCTTGCCCATAGTCGCGTTGGATTTCACGCCCCATGAGCAGGTTGAAGGTCTGATCCGTCCCCCCAAGCTCGATATCTGCTTCGAGTGCTACGGAGTCGTAGGATTGCACGAAGGGATAGAGGAATTCGTGGACCGCGATCGCGTCCCCCTCCTTGTACCGCTTGGCGAAGTCGTCGCGCTCGAGTAGGCGGGCCACCGTGTAGTGCGAGCACAGCCTCACCAGGTCCGATGACGTGAGGCTCTCCATCCACTCACTGTTGAAGCGCACCTCGGCGCGACTTACGTCGAGCACCTTTCCGACCTGCTCCACGTAGGTATCCGCGTTCGCTTTCACCTCGTCGGCGTCAAGTGCCGGGCGCGTCTTCTTCTTACCCGAGGGATCGCCGATGCGAGCCGTGAAGTCCCCGATCAGGAATATGGGCGTGTGGCCGAGTTCCTGGATGCGCTTGAGTTTTCGCAGAACCACAGTGTGGCCGAGATGAAGGTCGGGCGAAGAGGGATCCATGCCGAGCTTGACGCGCAGGGGCTTCCCGCTCCCCAGCGAGGCGGCGAGGCTCACGCGCAGCTCTTTCTCTCCGTAGAATGCCGACGCGCCTTCGCGCATCACCTCGATCTGTCGATCGACTTCGGCTGCGATGTCGGACGTCACGACGCCCCCCTCTCGACCCAGAGCACGCGTTGCTCCGTGGCAATTCCATCCATGCCGCGATCGTGCGCGGAAGCGGGCACTCTCGGCAGGACCTGAAACTCGTAGCCAAGTCCAAGCAGGAGCGAACCCCCTGCAGTGGAGTCGATGGAGAATGCGCGATCGTAGTATCCCCGTCCCCGCCCCAACAGATTCCCAGACAGATCGAAGGCGACGCCGGGTGCGATGACGACATCCCCCTCCCCGAGCGCGGCCGCTTCCGCCTCGGCCGGGGGTTCGAGAACGCCGAAGTGTCCGACGCGCAGATCGTCCCAGCGAGTGACAGGATAAAACGCCAGCGGATCGCCCACCGTCACGCGAGGTAGGAAGAGGGGTTTCCCGAGCGCGCGGAGAGCCTCGAAGAGGGGACGGGTCGGAAGTTCGTCATCGAGTGCGGCATACAGGGCGATGCGACCGGCGCGACACAACTCGGGCAGCGGGGCCAACAGCGCAGCGACCGCCTCAGCGGCGCGGGCAGCGTCATGCGGAGCGACCTCCCGCCTGCGCAGCCGTATCTCGCTCCGAATGCGGCGCTTCTCTGCGTCGACGGACAATGCCCGTTCAGTGCGCCGAAGGCGAAGGGGATTCGAGCCCGGACTCCGCGAGCTCGATGAGCGAACGCAGGCGATCAACGTCCACGCCCATCCCGCCGCCTCCTTCGACCGGCCGGCGACCCTCGCGAATGGCGACGAGCTCGCGCGCGAGGTTGAGGGCTGTGAGCAAGGCGACATCGAGCGAGTCGACGGTTCCCGTCCTCGACTCGACTTTCGAGAGCGTCTCGTCGAGATAGCCGGCGACGCGCTGGAGGGTCTGCTCGTCGTCCTCGCTGCGGATGCGGTATTCCTTCCCGCGAATCCGCACGGAGACACTGCGTCGACTCGCCATCGGCTAGGCGGAGCGACCGGACTTGCGATCTGGAGAGCGATCTGAGGTGGACTCGGCCAACTGCGCGTCGAGCTGATCGATCTGTCCGATGAGCTCCTCGATGCGCTTCTTCACGTCTTGGCGCCGCTGGTTGACATCGAGGACCTTGGTTTCGAGCTGGCGGACGCGCTGATTCTTCGCGTCCAATTCGACGCGCAGCTCTTCGTTTCGTAGGAGCGCCTGCTGATGCGCCTCAACGAGCGCCGCCACGACCTTCTCCAGTCGATCGAAGTCGTACCCCCGATCGCGGCGCGCTGTCTTCGACTTGGCTGTTCGTGAGCTGGAATCGC
>JAPUKT010000246.1 GCA_027295555.1 Deltaproteobacteria bacterium | reverse complement strand
GACGCCTTCGAAGTCGTAAGCATACACCCATTCGTCGACCTCTGTATTCCTCACCATCGTTCCACCAAAGTAGACCACAGGCGGGCAATCGGAACCTCGGATGCGAAAAAGGTCCCTTGACTGAGCGCGCGCCGCGTCATTCCTAATTAGGCATGACTTGCGTGTACGCCTCCTCTTGGTATCGGCGGGCTTTCGGGGCCGTCGGCGGACGCGTGCGCACGTAAGACTTTCAACCTGCACCTTCTGACGAGCGGCCCCGCATCTCGCGGGGCTTTTTTATTGCCCAAAGGAGAGTTCCCATGGTCATCGTCATGCGCCCAGGAGCCACAGAGGATCAACTGCAAGCCGTGATACAACGCGTGGAGGAGCACGGCCTCACCCCCCACGTGTCCCGGGGGAAAACGCAAACCATCGTGGGGTGCATCGGGGACGAACATCGGTTGGAGGAACCTGTTCTCCTGTCCCTCCCCGGCGTCGCTCGGGTGCTGTCCGTGGAGCGACCCTACAAGCTTGCAAGCCGAGATTTCGCGACGGGTTCGACCATCGTTCCGTTGGGCGACAAGGCGACGGTGGGAAACGGGCATTTCGCCGTGATCGCCGGCCCGTGCTCCGTCGAGGGACACGCGATGCTACGTGAGACCGCAACGGAGGTCGCAAAGGCCGGAGCGGTCGCGCTCCGCGGCGGCGCCTTCAAGCCGCGAACGTCGCCCTACTCATTTCAAGGGCTCGGCGAGGAAGGGCTGCAGATTCTTGCTCGAGTGCGTGATGAAGTTGGGCTTCCGATCGTGACCGAAGTGCTCGATACGCGACACGTGGCGTTGGTCGCGCAGTACGCAGACGTACTACAGATCGGCGCGCGCAACATGCAGAACTACGCGCTACTCAGTGAGGTGGGCTCGACCGACAAACCCGTACTGCTCAAACGCGGGATGTCCGCGTTGCTCGAGGACTTCCTGTTGGCTGCGGAATACATCATGACCGAAGGCAACGCGAACGTGATTCTGTGCGAGCGCGGCATCCGCACCTTCGAGCGGGCGATGAGAAACACCCTCGACATGGGCGCCGTGCCTTTCTTGAAGCGTGAAACGCACCTGCCCGTGATCGTCGACCCGTCGCATGCTGCCGGCCGTCGGGACCTCGTGGAGCCGCTGGCCCTCGCTGCCGTGGCTGCCGGCGCCGATGGTTTGATCGTCGAGGTGCACCCCGACCCGGATCGTGCCAAGACGGACGGCGACCAGAGTCTCAGCTTCGAGATGTTCGCGCACATGATGCACGTGGGACGTGCGGTCCGGAAAGCGGTCCAATGATCGACGCCGAAACACGTCGGCGATGTCGTACGAAGAGCAAACACCACCGGCCGGTCGCCCTCGAGATCTTCCGCCCGGCGTTGCCTCAAAGCGACCCAAGGCGGACACTTCGCCGAGGCGCGATTCGATCTTGTAGCGATCGGCGAGGGCGGACGAGAGACGGGCGGTGATCACGATCCGAGCGCCTTGGCGAGTTCCGCGCGGACAGCCTTGTCGGGATCTTTCTTCAACGCCTTGAGCGCGCCAAGCGCCGCTTCACTTCCCACACGGCCGAGCGCCTTGACCGCCGAGATGCGAGGTCCCGGTGGGTTCCGACTGAACATGCCGCCTGGTGGCAACGCGTTGATGAGGGCCTGCACCGCGTCAGGGGTCCCGATGCGTCCGAGTGCCAGGTAACACTCCTCGATGAGTCCGAGGTCATCCTGGTCTTCGGTGGCGAGCACGAGTGGCATAGCGAGAGCGGCAGATTTGGGACCCTCGATCGAACGGGCAATCACTTTTCGCGTTTCGAGGTCGTCGTCCTTCAGCGCTCTTCGAAGAAGGTCAACGGTGGGCTGTGTCCCGATCTTCGCGAGCGCACCAGCCACGGACTGTCGCACGCGTGCGTCGGAGTGTTCGAGCGTTTTGGCGAGCTGCGGAATGGCACTTTCGAGCCCGAGCTGGCCGAGCAACTCGGCCATGTTGCGAACGACGTACCATCGATCATCGCGCAGCAGGTTGATGGCTGCGAGACTTCCCTCCGTGGTGTCGCACAGCGCATCGAAAAAAGCGCGCCGCTGCATCATGCTCGGCGCGTCGATGAGGTGCCGGAGAAGCGTTGCTGTTCCGTCGGCTCCGGTACGAATGAGGATTTGGCGTACGTCGACGCTGTAGAGGGGGTCGACGAGGAGCGGCGCCAAGCGTTCGAGTGCATCGGCGCTGATGGCCCTGCGGATTCCAACACCGTACGCGCGCCGACTCTGCTCATTGGGGGCTTCACCCTCGCAGTTGATCAATACTTTGAGCGCCGCGATCGACGTCTCGATCTGTCCACCGGTCAACATGCCCTTGAGTGGGTCCGACACGGCGCTGACGCGACCGAGGACATCTCCTTCGTACGGGTTGGCTAGGAGCCGTTCGAGAGCCGCACCCAATGGTGTTGTGGGTGAAATGGCCGGGTGCCGTTGGGGTCGATCGGACATGAAGCGACGGAAACTACCGCTCGGAGACGGAGGGGGCAACAGGAAGGCAGACCAAGTGGTCGGTGAGTTCGGTCATGGAGTTGACGGCGATATAAGATTACAGATTCGAGGGTACAGAGTGCAGAT